>JBBAPY010000053.1:0-14995 GCA_040400635.1 Rhodoferax sp. | reverse complement strand
TAATAATCATGTCCACCGACTCAAACCTGCAACTGAGTTCGGGACATCGCCTTTAGTGTGGTTGCCCGGTCGTAATTTTTCAGGGCTTCTTCAAATCGTCGAAGTTCATAGAGCACACACCCCCTGTTGTTGTAAGTAGCAGGATGTGTCTTATTTATTTTTAGAGCTTCATCAAGCAGGGTCAGCGATAAATCCCATTGCCTGGTCTGGGCTGCTATCGTGGCCAATAGTTGTAAAGCATCAAAGTGTTTAGCATTGAGCTTCAATACCCCCTCGTAAATTACCCTTGCTTGATCAAGCTCTCCCGCATTATGTAGAGCCAATCCTTGCTGCAGCATCGCAGCAATCTTGTTTGCCACTTGCGGATTGACCGTGCCGGCCAGCATGTATGGCTTAGTTTTGGGCGCGGGGATTTGATTGAACTTGTTGCGCATCGTTGGTGCCGGTGAATGCAATTAATTTTGGTGCTTGATAACTTATGTTCAATTATCATAAATAAAACGATTGTTAAAGTTTAATCGATTTCCAGCTGGCGCGGGACGTTTTTGGCGATTACAAAGTCGTCGTCGTTGTCGGCTTTAGCGCCGTTTTTCTCCAGTAACGCCTCCAGCAAGGCACGCGTTTCAGCCTAAAGCGAAAGGTCGCCAGGATCGCCCTGAAGCACCCCGGCGGCCTGGATGTGCTCCACGCCTAAGCCGAGCCCAAAAACGCCCCTAGTTGCTTGACGGAGGCATCGGCCTCGGCAAAGCGGCCGGCAAATATCTGCCAGACGTGCCACATGCCTTGGAACTCCTGCAATTGCACCGATGTGCCCGCTGCTTGGAGTTTTGCAGCCAGGGCTTGGGCGTCGCCCAGCAGGGCTTCGTGTTCGCCTACATGGATCAAGGTGCGCGGCAGGCCGTACAGCGCGGCGAAGTGGGGCGAGGCCAGGGGCTGCGCCAGGCCGCTGGTGCCGGCATAAAGCTGGGCTGCCATGGACAGGGTCGTTGAATCGGGGAAAAACGGGTCCTTGGCGGCTTTGCTTTGGTGCGTGGGCAGGCTCAAAGTCAAATCGGTCCAAGGCGATAGCAGCGCCATGGCGCCTGGTGCGGCGTGGCCGGTATCACGCAAACGCAGGGCCAGCGCCAGGGCCAGGCCGCCGCCGGCCGAGTCACCTGCTAGCACGATAGTGCGTGCTGGGTCTTGGTCGTGCAGCGCCAGGTAGGCAGCCTGTGCATCCTCCACGGCAGCCGGGAAAGGATGCTCAGGCGCCAGCCGGTAGTCGAGCAAAAAGCAATCCAGGCCCGCCGATTGGGCCAGATGCCCCGCCAGGCCGCGGTGGGTGTGGCACGAGCCGGTAATGTAGGCGCCGCCATGCAAATACAAAAGTACCGTGCTAGCGGCAGCCCCTGCCGGTCGCAGCCACTCGCCGGGGCAGCCGCCCAGTTGCGCTGGCTGCACTTGCACGCCCGGTGGCGCAGGAAACATGCGCTTGGATGACTTGTCGCGCGCAGCCCGCACCTGCTCTAGGCTACCGCCGCGCAAAGCAAATTTGCGTAGCTGGCGCTTGACGGCATAGTAAAAAAAACGGGACTTCAATGAGGGCAAAGCAAACTCCTACAGGGCCGTTCTTTGACGATCAATCCAGCCACCCTGATCAGGCACCACTGCCTTGTGCCAACTGCTGCGCAAAAGTGCGGATGCCGCGCAACAGCATTTCAATGGCCACTGACACCAGCACCAGGCCCATCAAGCGCTCAATAGCGCTTACCATGCGGGTGCCGATCAGGCGTTGAATACGCTCAGCGGAGACCAGCACCGTGGCGCTGATCAGCATGGTGACGCACAGCGCGGCCACCCATTCCAGGCGCTTTTCCGGTTGCTGCGATACCAGCAACAAGACCGTGGCTAAGGCCGAGGGCCCGGCAATCGAGGGCACCGCCAGCGGCACGATCAGAGGCTCTATCAGCAGCTCGGCTTCGGCTTGTGCAGGTGGCGGAAACACCATGCGCAGCGCGATCAAAAACAAAATCACACCGCCGCCGATTTGCAGCGCCAATTCGCTCAAGTTCATCACGCGCAAAAAGCCCTCGCCGACAAACATAAAGGTCAGCAGCAAAAAGAAAGCGATGGAAATCTCCCGCAAAATAACCCGCAGGCGCCGCTGTTGGGGCACGTGCTTGAGCGCATTGGCGAACACCGGAATATTGCCCACCGGGTCGGTAATCAGCACCAGCAAAATCGTCGCCGAGACAAAGGTGTAATTCATCATGGGGCGTACACCGTGTCCAGCGAGGCAAAGCCTTTGATCTCCAGCGGATTGCCACTCGGGTCCAGAAAAAACATGGTCCATTGCTCACCGCGCTGGCCGGCAAAGCGCAGTTGCGGCTCCATGACAAATTTCACCTGCGCATCGCGCAAACGTTGCGCCAGTGCCTGCCAATTCGGCAGGGCCAGCACCAGGCCTAGGTGCGGCATGGGTACCAGGTGATCGCCCACCTGTCCGGTCAAGGTGGTCTTAAACGGCTCGCCCAGGTGCAGCGAAATTTGGTGGCCGAAAAAATCAAAGTCCACCCAGGTGGCGGTACTGCGACCTTCGGGGCAGCCCAGCACACCGCCATAAAACGCGCGTGCGGCTTGCAAATCGGTCACGTGGTAGGCGAGGTGAAACAGGCTGTGCATGTTTTGAGGATAGCAGCCCGGCTGCCATAATCGGCTTATGTCTGTGCTGCATACCTTACGCAAATCAACCGCCCTGGCGCGTTGGGTATTGCTATGGTGGTGCATGGCGCTGGGCGTGGCCGTCGCTTCGCCCTGGGTGCAGCCGGTGCAGCCTATGCTGGTGTGCAGTGCTTCGGGTGGCGTCACCGCGCAGGACGCCGGCCTACCTGATGCACCTGCCGGCCAGCATCTCGATTGCGTGCTTTGCCTGGGCCCCGGCGCACCGCCGGTGTCCAGCGCGGTTTTGCCCGTGGCCAACGCTGCGCCACTTTTGGGCACACGCCCCGCTGCGGCGATTGCGCCGCACAGCCTCAGCGCCGCCCCGCCCCCTGGGCGCGGACCGCCGCGCGCTTAAAGCCGCCCGTTAAGCGGCCCACGTCTCTTGCATGGCGCTTGCGCGCTGTGCCGCAAGCGCGTGGCCTAGGGCGCTATGTCAGCCCTCCCCTTGTCGATGCAAGTGCTGCCAGGTGGCTGCCCGCTCGATGATTTTTCAGCCTTTGAACATGGATCACTATGCATGCATTCAAAAATTATTTCCTGCTGATTGCCAGCAGTATGGCCCTGCTCAGCATACCGGCGCGGGCCCATGTGGTGTTGCAGGACGGTGCCGCTGCCGCCAACAGCAGCTACCGCGCCACCTTCCGCGTGGGCCACGGCTGCGATGGCGAGCCCACCACCTCTATGCGGGTCCTCCTACCGGCCGGTTTTAACGGCGCACAGCCCATGCCCAAGCCTGGCTGGACGCTGCGTACCGTCACCGGCCCCCTAGCCCTGCCCTATGAAAGCCACGGCAAAAAATACACCGAAGGCGTGCTGGAAATCAGCTGGACTGCCAATGGTGTGGACAATGCCTTGCCCTCTGACTTTTACGACGAATTTGTGCTGCGCGGAACCACCCCCGCCAAGCCCGGCCCGCTGTGGTTTAAGGTGGTGCAAGCCTGCGCCAAGGGGTCGAATGACTGGGTTGAAGTGCCAACCAGCGGCACATCGACCAAAGGCTTGAAGATGCCTGCGGCTTTGCTGGAAGTACTCGATGTGCAATCCACCGGCGGTCACGCCCATTAGTCGATTCGCGCCGACCATGCCCACGGCTGGGTCGGTGCAGTCCTTGGTATTTATTGAAGAGAGAAAATGCTATGAACCAAAAATCACGCATCCTTAGCCTGTTGCTCACCAGCTTGATGGTGTCCAGCGCCTGGGCGCAAAACGTCAGCGTGCAAAGCGCCTGGGCGCGTGCCACCGTGCAAGGGCAAAAAGCCACCGGCGCATTTATGACGCTCACCTCCAAAACCGACACCCGCTTAGTCGGCGTCAGCACCAGCGTAGCTGGCGTGGCCGAAGTGCATGAAATGAAGATGGATAACAACGTGATGCAAATGCGCCCCTTGCCCGACGGACTGGCGCTGCCTGCAGGCAAGGCGGTGGCTTTGCAGCCCGGCGGTTTTCACGTCATGCTGATGGACTTGAAGTTGCCGCTGCAAAAAGACACAACGATTCCCCTGACCCTGCGCTTTAAAGACCCCAAGGGTTTGGAAAGCAGTCTGGACATCAAAGTGCCGGTGTCCCAAGTTGCGCCTGCTGGCGCCAAAGCGCACCAGCACGGCGAGCATTAACCCTTCAGAGCGCGACTATGCCAGCGCCTCGTGAAACACCGCATCCAGTTGTGCGCGCCAATTAGCTTTGTCCACTTCAGCCGCAAAGCTGGCGTCGATACTGTTGCGGGCTAGTTGCCAGGCGTCTTGTGCGCTTAGCTGGGGCAGTGCGGCAAACACGGCTTCAAAATTGGTGAGCAGGTAGCCACCAAAATAGGCTGGGTCGTCCGAGTTAATCGTGATGCATAAACCAGCGTGCAGCAGCGTAGCCAGGTTGTGCTCTTGCATGGTGTTGAACACACAGAGCTTCACGTTGGACAGCGGGCATACGGTCAGCGGTACGCGGCTGTAGGCCAGGCGTTGCACCAGCGCTGGGTCTTCTGTGCAGCGCACGCCGTGGTCGATGCGCTCCACGTGCAAGACATCGAGCGCACTTTCGATATAGGCTGGTGGCCCTTCCTCGCCGGCATGGGCCACGATGCGCAGGCCCAGTGCGCGGCACTTGGCAAAGACGCGGGCAAATTTTTCTGGCGGATTGCCACGTTCACCAGAGTCCAGGCCTGCGCCGATAAAGTGCGCGCGGTAAGGCAAGGCAGCCTCCAAAGTATCGAAGGCAGATGCTTCGGACAAGTGGCGCAAAAAACACAGGATCAGGCTGGCGCTGATGCCCCATTGGGTTTTAGCGTCAGCGCAGGCCCGGGCCAGCCCCTGGATCACCGCGCCCATGCTTACCCCGCGCTCGGTATGGGTTTGCGGGTCAAAAAACAACTCGGCATGCACGATATGGTCGGTATGTGCCCGCGCGAAATAGGCCATAGCCATGCGGTAAAAGTCGTCTTCTTCAATCAGCACCGAGGCACCGGCGTAGTACAAATCTAAAAAGCTTTGCAAGTCGGTAAATGCATAGGCTGCGCGCAAAGCCTCTACGCTGGGGTAGCTGAGCGAGATACCGTTTTTCGCGGCCAGGGCGAATATCAGCTCCGGTTCTAAAGAGCCTTCGATATGGATGTGCAACTCGGCTTTAGGCATGCGCGCCAGCAGGGCGGGCAGGCGGTCGCGGGCGATGGTGGTGTAAGTCATGGTGGTGGTCTTCCGAAAATCGCTCAGGCCAGCGGCGGCAAACCCGCCTCCATGGCTTGCAGCTCTTGCAATGGCGGTATGGTGGCCAGCATCTGCGGGTCCAGCATATCCCAGACGATGCCGCAGCGAGGCTTGTGCGGGTTGGTCACCTCGATGGTGCGCGTAGGCGTAAAAATCGCGTCGGCTACGGTGTCAAAAATCTCGGGGTACAAAGTCTCTTGCAGCACCTGGCAGTCGTGCACCAGCGCCGCCGTGGGCGTTTGCGCATTGATCACGCCGATGCGGTAGAGCATGCCCCATTCAGCATCAAAGAAGCCATGGCCTTTGCCAAAGCGCACGCCATGCTCATTGATAGCGCCGGTGCCGGTAATCATGTAGTCCAGGCGCGGTAGCTCGGCGCGAATTTGTGCCAGCGTCATGTGCCGCCCGTGGCGCTCCATACCGTCGAGCGTGGCCGCATAGAGCAAGCGGTCTTTGGGTATGGTGGCCGGGTCCAGCAGCCAAAAGCCCCGGCGTATGGAATAGGTGGTCATCAAGATGCGCTTGCCATCGCACAGCGTACGGTAGCGCAGTTCTTCGATGCAGTTGTCCGGCGTAATGAAGATGCACTCGGACTGTTGGTAATACCGGTGCGCCATCAAGCGATCAGTAGCCGCGCTGCTGCCGACAAAGTCGGTGATGAATTCGCCAAAATCAAAATGAAAACGGCTGTCGGCAAAGGCCACTTCGCGCAGGGCGCTAAACACGCGCTCGCGCACCGTGTGTTTATGGTCGGTGTGTTCCATAGGTTTCTTTCATGCAATCAGAAAAGGTTGGCTGCGCACTCAGGCCGCAGGCGCCATCGCATAGCGTTGCAGCACGTAGCGCTCCAGTACCACGACCAGGCTGTTGAGCACCACGGCGATGATGATGGCCACCACCGCTACGCTCCATATCATTCCGAAATCGAGCACGCCGCGCGACACATTGAGCAAGTTGCCGATGCCGGTGCCGGTGGCCAGCCATTCGGCAATCATCACGCCCAAAAACGCACGCGGGGCCGCTAAGCGTGCAGCAGCGCATAAATACGGCAAGGCCCAGGGCAGCGCAATCAGGCGCAACTGCCGCCAGCGCCCGGCGCCATACACGCGCACAAAATCGGTAGCGCTGCTTGGCACCAGTGCCAGCCCTTGGGCAATCGTCACAAAGGCCGGAAAAAATGTGACCGATACGGTGACCACCAAGATGCTGGCCGAGCCGCGCCCGAACACCAGCACCACCAATGGCGTTAGCGCCACCAGCGGCATGGACTGGCTGACCAAGGCCACCGGCATCAGGCTGTGGCCCAGCGCTTTGTAGACCGTGGTGCCCACCGCCAGCAGCAGCGCCACCGCCAGCCCGGCCAGCATGCCCAGCACGGTGTAGGGCAGGGTTTGCGACAGTGCGTCCAGCAACAGCGCGCGATTTTCAGGCGCACTGTCCACGGTAAACAAATGTTCCAGCACGCCCACCGGCCCGCGCAGCACGATGTCGGACACGCCCAGCACCGTAAACAGCGCAATCACCGCGTACCACAGCACAAAGGGCATCGCTAGCGTGCCCAGGCGCAGGGCCCAGCGCATGGCTGCGCTGTCGGTGTCTAGCCCCGCCTGAAAGCCCAGCGGGGTGCTGGCGCTTTGGGTGTTGCCGGCAAAGCGCGCCGCGATCAGGCCCGCGCAGCCGTAGGCGACGCCGCTAATGGCCGTGGCCGTCAGGCCAATGCCCCACAAGCGCGCCGGGTCGGCCCGGCCCAGCGAGCCGATTAAATACGTGCCCAAACCGGCATTGCCGCCACTGCCAAACTCGGCCAGCAGCGAACCCAGCACCGCAGCGGGCGCGGCCACGCGCAAACCGGCCAGCAAAGTGGGCAAGCCGCTGCGCAAGCGGATGCGGCGCAGCACTTGCGCATCACTGCCGCCATAGACGCGCACCAGGTCCACCAAGCGCGCGTCCACTTGCGTCAGGCCCAACACCGTGGCGACCATGGTTGGGTAATACACCGACAGCGCCGCCAACACCACACGCGGCGTATCGCCTTGCAGGGCGATCACCAAAATTGGCACCAACGCAATCGCCGGCATGGCAAACAAGGTGACGTTGACACCGGCCATTAAGCGTCCCGCCGGGCGCCACCAGGCAAACCACATACCCATCAGCACCGCGACCGTGTTGCCGATCACAAAACCAGCAAAAGCGGTTTTGAGCGTGCCCCAGATATGCGGCGGGTAGTCGCCCCGGTCCAGCCACCATTGGCGCAGGATGCCGCTGGGCGCGGGCAATGCGCCTTGGCCCACCCATTGCGCCTGGCCAGCCACTTCCCACAGCAGCAGCATCAGCAGCAAGCCGGGCAGCGCAGCGCGGTGGCGTGAGGGCGTATCCATACCCGTTGCGCTAGGCCGTGCCGTACAAAATACCGGCCACTTGTTGCTCCAGCGCGCGAAACTCGGTGCTGTTAAACAAGTCCACTGTGCGCGGTCTGGCAAACGGCACTTCCACGATCTGGGCAATGCGCCCGGGCTGGCTTTGCATTACCGCCACGCGGTCGGCCAAAAACAAGGCCTCATCGATGCCATGCGTCACCAGCAGCGTGGTGGTGGGCCGCTCCAGCCAGATGCGTTGCAACTCCAGGTTCATGCTGCGGCGTAGGATTTGGTCTAGCGCGCCAAACGGCTCGTCCAGCAAGAGCACTTCGGGCTGCGTTACCAGCGCCCGCGCAATCGCTACACGCTGGCGCATACCGCCCGACAACTGCGAAGGCAGCGCACTTTCAAAACCTTGAAGGCCCACCAGCTCCACCAGGCTGCGGATGCGCGCCATGTCGACTGGTGCGCCGGTCACATCCAGCGGCAAGCGCACGTTGTCCACCACCGAGCGCCAGGGCAACAGTGCTGCGTCCTGAAACGCAATGCCCAGCGCGCCGCGTTGCTGCAAAGCCAGCGGTGTTTCCGCGCCGATGCGCACCGTGCCGCCATCGGGCTGCTCCAGCCCCGCCACCAGGCGCAGCAAGGTGGACTTGCCGCAGCCCGAAGGCCCGATCAGCGCGGTAAACGAACCTGCGGGGCAGTGCAAAGAAACATTCTCCAGCGCCACCAAAGGCGGGGCGCCGGAGACGGCGAACACGCGCCCGACCTGGGCTATGCGCAGTTCGCTGCTACGCATCAGATTTCTTTGAGCAAGCTGGTGTCAAATTGCGACTTGTCGGCTTTCACATTGACTGCGTTGAGTGCGGCAATGCAGTTGGCAATCGACTCATCGCTCATGGCGAACACGCCGCCGGCATTGGCGATCAGCGGTTTTTGCGCTTCGTTAAAGAACAACTCGTTTTCTATGCTGCGGCCGGTACCTTTGAACCAGGTGTCTTTGAACTTGGGTGGGTAGGCCTTGGTGTCTTTGAAGTTCTCGTCCCAGCCCTTGCGGCTGGCGCGCATAAAGGCCACGATGTCTTTGCGGCGGGCTTTTAGGGTCTCTTGGGTTACCACCAACACGTCGTTAAACAGCGGTAGCTTGAAGTCCGCCAGCAGGAAGCTGGTGGCGTCTTTGCCCATGCTCTTGATGGTGAAAGGCACGTTGGTAGTGAAGTCCAGCGAACCGTCTATTTCGCCCTTGATCAGTGGCGTCGGATCGTAGGCGTAAGGCACGATCTTGACCTTGGCTTTGTCGATGCCGTTGAGCTTGAGCATGGCCTCCACCGTCAGGCGGTTGACCGGCGGAACGGCAATGGTTTTGCCGATCAGGTCTTGCGGCGTTTTCAACGGCTTGGAGGCCAGGCTGACAATGCCAACCGGGTTCTTTTGGTATTGCGCCCCAATGATGACCAGCGGTGCCTTTTGGTCGGTGATGGCTTTGATAGCGGTTTCCACCGTGGTCAGGCAGATATCGGCTTTTTTGGACAGCAGCGAGGCCTCGGGGATCACGTCCGGGCCGCCAGATAAATAGCTCAGGTCCAGGCCCTCGGCCTTGTAGAAGCCTTTGTCCATGGCCACAAAGTAGCCCATGAATTCGGCGTCGTTCACCCATGCCGCTTGCATGGTGAGTTTGGCAGCGTTTTGGCTCCAGGCGCCCATAGGCGCCAGAGCCGCCAAGGCGGCGGAGGTGGCGGAGGTGGCAAGAAACTGGCGGCGTGATGCTTTCATGGTGTCATCCTTTGAAGGTGTGAAGTTAAAAAAACAAGGGGCGGGGAAATCGGTACAAAAAGCGTTTAGACAATAGCGTTCAGGCTAGCCCGATGATGCGTCGTAACTCGGCCAAAGCGGGAATGGCGTGCACTTGCTCGGGTGTGATGTCTTTCCAGTTCAGGCCGCGCGGGCGCTGGGTTTCGCGTGCCACTTGCAGGCTGCGCGAGGGGGTGCATATCCAGTCCACCAGCACATCGTCGGGGCTGGGGTAGAGCTTTTTCTCTAGCACCTGCACATCGTGCACCACGGTCACCAGCGGCGTCAGGTTGTCCACCAAGCCCATGTCGCTGAAGATGCGCCACTCCAGATCAAAAAAACCATGGCCGCGCCCAAAGCGTACGCCCGAGGTCGCCACTGCCGAGGCCCCTGTCGCTACAAAATCGAAAGCGCCCAAATCGGCCAATGCGTTGAGCGTCAGCGGCTCGCCAAAATGCGCCAGCCCGTCGGGCCAGGCGCCATAGAGTTCATGGCCTGTGGGCACTGCGCCCGGGCGCAGCAAGTAAAAGCCGCTGGCCATGTTGTAGCTGGACACCACCAGGCTCACGCCGCGCGCCAACAGGCGCTGACGCAGGCCGGTCAGGCTGTTGTCTGGCGTGACAAATACATGGCGCGCCGCATCAAAACCGGGTAGCGCCAACAGGCGGTCTAGCGCGGCATCAGAGCCAATGAAATCGGGGATGAACTCGGAAAAGCGCAAATGAAAACGCGAGTCCGCCAGCGCCACGGCGCGTAGACCGTCCCACAGTTGTTCACGGGCAAAAGCGGAAGCGGCCAATCGGTGTCCTTGTGCGCGGGTTTGACAAATCCAAGGCTGCGGCCCGGCCCGATCGCGGCGCATCGGGGGTCGCGAGGCTGGAACCATTGTTTCAGATATTCATAGTATCATGGAATGATTGTTTCAAACATCGCCATTTGGCCCATGCCCCAGCGCTTGCATTTTCGGGTCATACGGCCTCTTTTTCCTGGTGGCGGTGGCCCTGTCCGTATTGCGATACTGCGCCCATGACCACCCGCCTGACGCTTGCTATCCAAGAGCACTTTGAGCAGCTCTCGCCCAGCGAGCGCAAATTGGCCAAGCTGTTGCTGGACCGCGCCGACGACATGTTGACCTTCTCGGCCACCGAACTGGCGGCCATGGCCGATGTATCCAAGGCTACGGCTGCGCGCTTGTTTCGCAGCCTGGGCTACGCCGATTTCAATGAGGTGCGTCTGCAAGCGCGCGAAGAGCGCAACCTGGCCCCGCCGTTTCAGGCGCCACGCCTGCCAGGCGCAGCGGCCCCCGTGCGCAGCCATAGCATCAGCGCGCATTTGCAAACCGAGTCCGAAAGTCTGGCGCGCACCTTCGAGTCTTTGCGCAGCGACACCTTACTGGCCGCCGCCAGCTTGCTGGCCAAAGCGCCCAAAGTTTGGCTACTCGGGCTGGGCATGGACGAGGGACTGATGCGTTTTGCGCGCCCGCAACTGGCGCGCATCCGCCCTGAGGTTTACGCACTGGGCATGCAAAGCGGCGTATGGGCTGAAGACCTGGCGATGGCAGGCCCGCGCGATGCGCTGCTGCTCATCATGACGCAGCCGCGCGACAAGGCCGTGGACCGGCTGGCCGCGCAGGCTGGCACCACCCGCGTGCAAACCGTGGCGGTGGTCGATGTGCGCCACAGCGCTTGGGCGCAGCGCTTTGCCAGCGTGGTGCTGCCCTGCTACAGCAGCAGCACCGACCACGCCTTCTCGGCCATGGCCGCCGCCAGCATGCTGCAACTGCTCAGCCACCACGTCGCTATGCGTTTGGGCAAACGCGCCCAGCAACGCCAGCAACTGGTGGACGATATTGCGCAGGAGCTGGGGGGCGACTAAAGCGGGCGGCCTGCTCGCGTCAGACGCGGACAGCCTTTTATTTCAGCGTCGGGTCTGCCAGCACCTTGCCGGGTTTGGGCAAGCCAGTGGGGCCGATGTGGGAGACGTGGACTTTTATGTTTTGCACCCCGGTTCTGTCCAGCTCCATGCGCAAGGCCCAGCCTAGGTAGTTGATGGGCAGCGGGAAGCCATCGAAAACAAAATTACCCAGGCTGTAAAAAATCGGTTTGCCTTTGTAGCGTTCGGTGTCCTGCAATTGATGCGGGTGGCCGCCGATCACCGCATCGGCGCCGGCGTCGATCATCAGGCGTGCCAGCTGGCGCTGGCGGTCATTGGCAATGGGCTCTTCCCAGCCCCAGTGCATCACCGGAATCACCACATCGGCCTTGTGTACGGTGCGGGCGGTGCGGATGTCGCGCAGCACCTGCGAATCCTCGCTCCAGGCCACGCCGGGCCGGTCGGTTTCGGCTTCAAAACTGCGCGGTTGAAATTCGTCATAACCCAAGACAGCGACGCGTATGCCTTTGCGCTCGATGATCCAGGGCGTGTGCGCTTCGCTCAGGTTCATGCCGCCGCCATAGACACCGATTTGGTTTTGCTTGAGTAGGCCCAGCATTTGCGCAAAGGCCTGCGGCCCAAAGTCGCCTGAATGGTTGTTGGCCAGGCCCACCGCGTCAAAGTGGCGCTTAATGTATTTCAAGGCGCGCGGATGCACGCGAAACACATTGGGCTTGTCGTCCTCTGGGCTACCGGTCGTGGCGACCACGCATTCCAAATTACCGATGCGTATGTCCGCACCCGCAAACAGAGCGGCAAAACCGGCATACGGGTCCTGTCCTTTGCGCATGGCGTCCATGGGCCCATCTTCGAGCATCATGTCGCCCACGACCACCAAAGACAGTGGCCCTTGTGCATCGGGCCTGCGCGCGGCGGAATCCTTGTGCGCCTTGGCTGGGTGGGGCGCTTTACCTTTGTGCCGCGACTTGGCGTGTGCTTTGGTTTTGGTCGGTGTGGCGGTGCTTTGCCCGGCGTCGGGTTCTGCTGCCAACACCGGGCGGGCAGCAAAGGCCAGCAGCAAGGCGCCTGTGGCCAGCGCCGAAAAAAGCGTGCGGCGCATCATGGCGCCACCTCGGCCAGGGCACATTGGTATTGCAGCTCTTTGCCCAGCAGCGGAGAGTACAAAGACACCCGGCCGGTCAGGGCATCAGGCTTGGGCGTGGTCTGCGCCAGGGGTTGCAAAAAGCGCGTGTGCTGCATGACCATGGGCTGGCGGCGCGTGTTGTAGTACACGTACAAATTGATGCTCTCCAGACTTGATGCGCCAGTGGCATCGGGCCCTGCGGCCAGCACGATGGCCTTGAAGCGAAAGCGGTTGCCGATGGCCACGGCTTCGGTGGTGTAGGGGTCGGTCACGACGCCAAACGTCTTGTTGTGGGTTTCGGAATTCACGTCAAAGCTGCACTGCAATTGCGGTGCAGCCTGTGCGGCCAGCGGGCAGGCCAGCAGGGCAAAGGCGAGCATGGCGGCGGCGGTTTGCAGCGGGCGCTGTACTTGGAGTCGAGATAGGAGGTCAAGAGCCATGGGGTAGGGGTGGAAATGGCGACGGGGGGAGTGTATGCGGGGCTTTGCTGGGCCACACCGCAGGCAGCTAGCGGCAACGGCCATAGGAACAGCCCAGTAGGGCTCCATGCATAGGCTTATAATTGTTCTACATATCGTTTCATGTATCGTTCCAAAATCGTTTCATTGACCGCCATGGATAACCGTTCTGTCCAAATACGCGAGGCCTTGGCCGACGGCCCCTTAGCAAGCGAAGCTTTGCGCGCGCGCTTGCAAATCTCTCGGGCCACGCTGGCCCGGGCGCTTGCGCAGATGCCCGGTGAAATCGTCCGCATAGGCGCTGCGAGCGCTACCCGCTATGCCCTTCTGGACCGGTTTCGGCCCCTGCCCGAGATTGCCGTGTATCGCGTCAACACGACAGGACAGATCGCCCCACTCGGCACCTTGTACCCAGTGCGGCCAGATGGTTTTGTGATAGCGCAAACGGACGGCATCATCACGCACCACGAAGGCCTGCCATGGTGGCTGATCGATATGCGGCCACAAGGCTTTTTGGGGCGTGCCTATGCCCATCGCCACGCACCCAGCCTGGGCCTGCCCGCCGACGTGCGGCACTGGAGCGACACCGATGCGCTGCGCGCGCTGCTGGCCAATGGCGCCGACCCGGTGGGCAATGTGCTGCTGGGCGAGGTGGCTCGCGACCACTTTGTCAACGCGCCCGCGCCACAAGCCTGCGCCCCGGCAGACTATCCGCGCTTGGCGGCGCAAGCGATCAGCGCCGATGAGACCTGGTCTTCCGCCGGAGGCGAGCAGCCCAAGTTTTGCGCCCTGAGCGAAACGGGCCATGTATTGGTCAAGTTCACGGCGGCAGAAGCCAGCCCCATCAGCACCCGCTGGCGCGACTTGCTGGTGGCCGAACATCTAGCGTTGGAAACGCTGCACGGCGCCGGTATTGCGGCAGCGCGCTCGCGGCTGCTGGATGTGGGCACGCAACGCTTTTTAGAGTTGGAACGATTTGACCGCGTTGGCCTGTTTGGCCGGCGCGCATTGATATCACTGGCGTCTTTGGACGGCGAGTTTGTGGGCAATGCCACGGCGCCCTGGCCCGCTATCACTGCGCAGTTGGCGAAACTTGGCGTCATCACGCCAGAGGCCCACGCCCGATCAGCGCTGCTGTTCGCCTTTGGCACGCTGATTGGCAACACCGATATGCATGCGGGCAATTTGTCTTTTATCAGCGACAGCGGCCAACCCTACGCCCTCAGCCCCGCCTACGACATGCTGCCCATGGCCTTTAGTCCCACCAGCGGTGGCGTGTTGCGGGACAGCGTAATGACCGCAAATCTGCACAGCGCCGTGGATGGGACCACTTGGCGCAGCGCGCTTAACCTGGCGCGTGGCTATGTGGTGCGCTTGTTTGAAGATAAGCAATTGAGCCCGTCGTTTAAGTCCTGCCTACAGGCCTTGGGCGAGATGCAGCTTGGGGCTGCGGAAAAGATGGCTAGGTTGGATTGATCGGATGGCGCACTTCCCACAGCGAGGCAGTTATCCCAGGGAATTGCTGGATAAGTACTTGTCCCCACCCTACATCGCCCTCCTAGGCGGCATCAATATGGATGTTTCCGTCTACGCGCACCATGCTTTGCGTGGGGGAGATTCCAATCCGGGGCGGGTGCAGTGCAGCCCTGGTGGCGTGGCGCGTAATGTGGCTGAAAATTTGTTGCGTTTGGGGCTGGATGCGCGATTGCTAGGGGTGCTCGGCGACGACGTGTTCGGCCAGGCCTTGTGGCAGTCGGGCGCGGCCATGGGCCTGGACATGCGCGCATGCCTGACGCTGCCCGGCCAACGTAGCGCCACCTATGTGTGTTTGCACCAAGCCGACGGCGATATGAAGGTGGCGGTGAATGACATGGACATCATGGACGCGCTCACGCCCGCGCTCTTGCAGCCGCAATTGGCGCGGTTGCGCAGCGCGGCGGTGCTGGTGGCAGATTGCAATCTGCGCCCCGAAGTGTGGCA
>JBBAPY010000052.1:0-15052 GCA_040400635.1 Rhodoferax sp. | reverse complement strand
GGACACGGTGGAGCGCAAGGCCAACCAGTTGAAGATCACCTCCGTCACCAGTCCCGTGGGCGTGCTCAGCGTGTTGGTGGCGGACAAAAAGTACAAACGCCAGTCCATCAGCGCACCGGAAAACGGCGCCTACCGCACCACCTTTTATTACGAAGAGCGGGGTGATGCGCCGCGCACCACCTCGGTGCTGGACTACAAAAAGCAAAGCGCTATTTTTTACACCGGCAGCAAGGTGGACAGCACCGAAAAGTTGAGCGGCGATACGCAAGATATGCTGAGCGTGCTGTATGAGGGCGTAGGCCGCAAAAAGGCCGTGGCGGACTTTTGGATCAACTCCTCCAAAGGCTTGCAAAAAATGCAGTTCACCCCGGCCGAAATTTGGGATATCCCCGTAGGCGACAAAAAGCTTAAAGCCCGCCGCTACGCCAAGCGTGTGGATAAAAACGACAGCGCCACCTTCGAGATCTGGATAGACGAAGCCAGCAAGATGCCCGTGCGCTACCAGATTGGCCTGAATGAGAACTACGGCGCGACCATATTGGTGGAGTTGCAGGGCGTGAAATAGCTTGGCCGCGCGCTTACCAATCCTCTTTCACCGCCATCACCGCATCGCGCCCGGCGGCTGCGCGGCCCGCTAGCCAGGCGGTAAGAGTGCCTGCCGTAACCACGGCTGCGGCCAGAGCCAGCAGGCGCAGCAGGGGTACTTGCATGTCCATGCTCCAGTGAAAGCTTTGCGGGTTAACCACATAGACCAGCACCGCGGCCACGGCCAGGCCCAGCGCCGTGCCGGCGATGGCGCCTAGCGTGGTCCAGGCGGCGCCTTCCAGCGCCAGCACCTGCAGCACTTGCCCCCGCGTCAGGCCCAGGTGCAACAGCAGCCCAAACTCTTTGCGCCGCGCCAGCACCTGGGCGCTAAAGCTGGCCGCCACGCCAAACAGCCCAATGCCTATAGCCACCGCTTGCAGCCAGTAGGTAACGGCAAAGCTACGGTCAAAAATATCCATGGTGCGGCCGCGTATTTCTTGGGCCGAGCCAAATTCCAGCAGGCTGGCGGCGTCGCCTTCCTTGCCGCCCTGTTCCGCCATGGCATTTGCCAGGTCGGCAATAGCCTGCTCCACTTGCGCGCTCTCGGCCCCAGTTGGTAGCCACAGCGCCAGGTCGTTCACGCGGGTGTCCTCGCTCAGAAGCGCAAAGTCCTGGCTGTCTATCACCACGGTACCGAACTGCCTTGCATAGTCGCGCCACACGCCGGCCACAAAAAAGCGCGGCTTATTTATGCCCGGACGGGTTTGTGCAGCCAGCGCTTGTGCCAGCGCTGGCAACTCGGCGCCTGTGCGGGCGCCATACAAGTCCACCATGGCTTCGCTGACGTACACCGCGATAAAGCCTGCGGGCGCAGGCAGGGCCGGAGCCAGCAGCGGCAGGTCGGCATCGACCGTTGCTGCATGTGGGCTTTGCGCCTCGCGCAGGGGCCGCACCATCAGTGCCACGGGCGGACGGGCATTGTCCAAAGTCAGTGCCATGCTGCGCTGCGCGCGCAGACGCGCCACTCCGGGCAGTTGCTTCACAGCCTGTATCAGTTGCGGGTTGAAGTAGGCATGTTCGCTGCTGCCTGCACTGCCCGCCGTGCGCACATACAAGGCCGCGGGCAGCACCGTGTCCAGCCATTGCAGCATCGAGCCCCGAAAACTGCCCACCATCACCGTCAGCGCCACCGCCAGGCTGAGGGACGCGACTACGCCGCTCACCGCAATCGCCGCGCTCGCGCGCATGCGCCGCGCACGCTCTACCGCTAGCAGGGCCAGCGGCTTGCGCGCCACTAGGGGCGCAATTCCGTCCAGCAGCCAACCCACCAGGGCGGGCAGGGCGATGATGCCGCCCAGCAGTATCAAAGCCACGCTGACATAGGCCGCCAGCGGCACGCCGCCGATGGGTGGCAGCATCGCCAGCAAGACGCCGGCAGCCAGCAAGGCCAGGCCTGCGCTGGCGTGCCCACCGCCTTGCGCAGACAGCCCCAAACCTTTGAGCGTCTGCGCCGGTGCCATACGCGCCGCCATGCGCGCTGGCCACCATGCGCCGACCAAGGCCGCCAACACGCCTAGCCCGCCAAACACCAGGGCCGCGCCACCACTCCATTGCAGCGCGGGCAGGGCCCCGGAAAAATATCCGCCACCCAAATCGCCACCTAGCATGCGCAGCGCCAGCATCGCCAGCCCGGTGCCCAGCGCAATACCCAGCATGCTGCCCAGCAGGCCCAGGCTGCCGGCTTCCAGCAAGATCAAAGCCCAGCGCTGGCGCGGGTCCAGGCCCAGCACGCCTAGCAAAGCCAGGGGCTGCGCGCGCCGCGTGACGCTCAGCGCCAAGACCGAATACACCAAAAAGCCACCGGTAAACAAAGCCACCAGGGCCAGCACCGTCAGGTTCACCCGGTAGGCGCGCGACACATTGTCCATACGCGCCAGGGCCTGACCGGGCTCAGCCAGCACCGCATCCGCAGGCCAATCGGGCTGGGCTTGCAATTGCGCCATAAACGCAGCGCGGTCCACACCGGGGCGCAGCTGCACATCCACGCGGTTCAGCTGCCCCAGCATGCCAAACGCAGTTTGCGCCGCGGCCACGTCCATCACCGCCAGCGGCGCGCCGCCCGCAGCGACACGGCCGGCCAGGCGCAGGCTTTGCCATTGCATGCCTTGTTGCAGTCGCACCGTCCTTGCAACTCCGGCTGGGTCCTGAAGTGTGCGAGGGGTGGCATTTATGCCGCGCCCGTCATCGGAGGCATTTGGCGGCATCAAAGCCACACGCGCCGCGCTGTTTAAGAACACGGCATCGGGGGCAAACACATCTAAGCGACCGGCGTCGCTATCGGACAGCGGCAGCACCTCGGGCGTGATGCCGGCCACTTGCAATGCATCCACCCCCAGCACGCGAATCGCTAGCTTGCTACTACCCCGCAATGGCCCATCGCTGCGGCCTTGGGCAAGCAGCGCATAGGTATTGATTTCAATCACCGGCGAGGCGCTTTGCACATCCGGGTGGCGGCTTAGGCGGCCATACAGCGCCTCGTCGATCACAGGTCGGCTGCGGCCTTGCACCTGCACATCCGCCTGCCCGGCCACGCTGCGCATGCCGCGCGCAAACTCGTCCAGCGCCGAGGCATTGATCAGATGTACCGCAAACGCCAGCGCTACGCCCAACATCACCGCCACCACCGCCGCGCCATTGCGCCAGGGGTGATGGCGCAATTCCTGCCAGGAAAAGCTGGTAAACAAAGGCCAGAGTGCGTTGTGCATGGGCCGATTGTCGTAGGCGCGGGTATGATCGCGGCTTCACCGGGGGTGTCTGGCGCAAGCTGGGCTGAGAAATACCCCATGAACCTGATCTGGGTCATGCCAGCGTAGGAAGTGTGATGGGGAAAATGCCGTGATTGTGGGGGCCTCTTTTTCGTTTCATACATCCATGCTGGATTGTTTTAAACGTTAAAAGGACAGTTCCATGCAACACGGCATTTTTTCATTTTTATGGCGTAAGGCGCTTGTCACCACGCTGCTCAGCACCGCAATGGTTTGCGCGAACTACGCAGGCGCAGCGCAAGAATTGCGGGTGCTTACGCACAGCGCTTTTGGTGTGCCTAAGCCTCTGCTGGCGCAGTTTGAAAAAGAGGCCGGCGTGAAGCTACGCATTAGCAAAGCCGGCGATGCCGGTGAAATGCTCAACAAGCTGATCCTGACCCGCAAAGCGCCGATTGCCGATGTCGTTTATGGCATAGATAACACCCTGGCCGCCAAAGCGATTGCTGCCGATGTGCTCGATAGCTACGGCGGCCCGGCCAGCCAGCGTGCCGCTGCGCAGTCCTTGCCCGCGCCTTTGGTGCCGGTGGACTACGGCTATGTGACGATCAACTACGACGCGCAATGGTTTGCCAAGCGCAAACTGGCTTTGCCACTCAGCCTGGAAGACCTGACGCAGCCCGCCATGGCCCGTCTGCTGGTGGTCCAAAACCCGGCCACATCGAGCACCGGTTATGCATTTTTGTTGTCCACTATTGGCGCTATGGGCGAGGAAAAAGCCTTTGATTGGTGGGCGCGCATGCGCAAGGGCGGCGTCAAGGTAGCCAAGGCTTGGAGCGAGGCCTATTACACCGATTTCAGCCGCGCCGAAGGCGGCGCACGGCCGCTGGTGGTGAGCTATGCCAGCAGCCCGGCGGCCGAATTGTTTTACAGCAAAGAAAAGCTGACGCAGCCGCCCACCGGCAGCCTCAGCCTGCCCGGTGCCGTCTTTAAACAAATCGAAGGTGTGGCTTTGGTCAAGGGCGGGCAGGCCCGTCCAGCCGCAGAAAAATTTATTGAATTTATGCGCTCGGCCGAAGTGCAAAAGCAATTGCAAACCGAGATGTGGATGTACCCGGTGGAGCCCGGTGTGGCCCGTGTGGAGGTGATGAAGTTCGCGCCCGAACCGGCCCAGGCCGATGCGCCCTCGGATAAAGACATTGCCGACAAAGGCGCGGCCTGGGTGGCGCGCTGGACGCAGGTGGTGTTGAAGTAAAGCCAGGCGATGTTGCCAAGCCAGGCTTCGATACGCTGGGCGCTCTGCGCTCGGGGTGTTGGCGCTTGCAGCAGGGTGGGCAAGGAGCCCCGTGGCTAAGACCAAGCCGCTTACCGGCTCACCCACTGGGGCAACTAGCTTGGCGCTGGCCTGCCTGCCACTGTTGTTTTTGCTGGCGTTCTTAATCGCCCCAGCGCTTCGTCTGCTGGCAGAGGCCGCTGCGGTAGGCAGTAGTGATGCGCCTTGGCTCGCGCCCCTGCACGATCCCTATTTGCGCTGGCGGCTGCTCTGGTCTTTTCTTCAGGCCTGCATCACCTGTGTGTTGGTCTTGCTGCTCGGCCTGCCCATGGCCTGGGTACTGGCCCGGCTGGAATTTGCCGGGCGTCGCTGGCTGTTACGCGCACTGATGCTGCCTTTTGTGGTTCCCACATTGGTGGCCGCCATGGGCGTGCTGGCACTGGCCGGGCCGCAAGGGCTGTGGCAGCGCTGGGGTGGCGCATCCTGGCAGGGCACACCGTATTTGCTGCTCTATGGCAATGTGTTTTTCAATTTGTGCGTGCTGGTGCGCGCTGCCACCGAGGCGCTGGAGCAGGTCAGCGCCTCGCGCCTGGCGGCTGCGCGCAGCTTGGGCGCCACGCCCTGGCGTGCGTTTTGGCGCATTGAGTGGCCGGCTATAGCGCCCTGGCTGATGTCGGCTTTGTGCTTGGTGTTTCTATATTGCTTTGCTGGTTTTGGGCTGGCGCTGGTGCTGGGCGGGCCACAATTTGCCACGGTGGAGGTGGAGATTTACACCTTGGTGGCCTATGAACTGCAAATCAGCCAGGCCGGCGTGCTGGCGGTTTGGGCGCTGTGCCTCACCGCGCCTTGCGCGCTGGTCTATGCATTTTTGGAGCGTCGCTTAGCCACGCCACAGCGCGCCGACCGCATTGCGCGCCGCAGGCCGCAAAGTGCGAGGCAATGGCTGGCGGTGTGGCTGACGGTGCTGAGCCTGGTCATGGTATGCGCCGCGCCGGTGCTGGCGATTGCGGCGCGCGCGCTGGGGGCGGGCGCTGCCGCTTGGGCGGTGCTGCTGGAGACGGACACCTTGCAGGCCCTTTGGAATACGCTGCGTTTTTCTGCGGCGGCGCTGGTGTTGGCTACCGTTCTGGGCGTCTGCCACGCGCTGGCGGCGCAGCGCTGGGCACTGTTGCGGGCGCTGGCGTTTTTGCCTTTTGTGGTGTCGCCGGTCTTGGTAGCCTTTGGGCTTTTGTTGCTCTACCCGGCATGGACAGCCAGTGCGCCGCTGCTGGTCGCCGCTTATGCTTTGCTGGCCTACCCGTTTATTGCCAAGGCCCTGGCCTCGGCGCTCGATGGTATGCCCGCGCACTATGTGCACGCGGCGGCCAGTCTGGGCGCTTCACCGTGGCGCGCGTTTTGGCGCGTGCGCTGGCCGCTCTTGCAGCCGGCGCTGCGCCGGGGTATGGCTTTTGCGGCGGCCACTGCCGTGGGTGAGTTTGCGGTCACCTTGTTTTTAAGCCGACCCGAGTGGGCCACTTTGACCACGCTGATTTACGAGCACCTGGGCCGCCCGGGACAGACCCATTACGATTCGGCGCTGGTTCTGTCCTGCGCTTTAATGGCACTGGCCTTTGCCGCCTTTATGCTGCTGGAGTGGCCCGGCCGCGAGGACCACCTGACCCATGCGCCCCATGCTTGAATTACGCCATATCGTCAAACACTGGCAAGCGCCCGGCGCCGAGCCGCGGGTGCTGCTGGCCGGGCTGGATTTGCAGGTGGACAGCGGCGACACCGTGGCGATTCTGGGGCCCTCGGGCAGTGGCAAAAGCACTTTGCTCAAAATCATTGCCGGGCTGGAAGCGGCCGATAGCGGGCAGGTTTTCTGCGCGGGTCAAGACATAAGCACCATGCCTGCACACCTGCGCCGATTTGCGCTGATGTTCCAGGACTTTGCTTTGTTCCCCCACCTGAGTGTGCAGGACAACGT
This sequence comes from Rhodoferax sp., assembly GCA_040400635.1. Lineage (GTDB taxonomy): Bacteria > Pseudomonadota > Gammaproteobacteria > Burkholderiales > Burkholderiaceae_C > Allorhodoferax. The sequence continues at coordinate 8,526 of JBBAPY010000052.1, read as the reverse complement.
AGCCTTCGGCCTGGTGGAGCAGGGCCAAAGCCGCGGCCAGGCCCGCGCGCAGGCTTTGGCCATGTTGCAGCGCTTTGGCATGGCGGCACATGCGCTGGGCCGGGTATGGCAGCTGTCGGGCGGCGAGCAGCAGCGGGTGGCGCTGGCCCGTGCCCTCATTACGCGCCCGCGTGTGCTTTTGCTCGATGAGCCTTTTTCAGCGCTGGACGCGCAATTGCGCACCAGTATGCGCGCCGAGTTTGCGCAGCATCTTGCCAGCGCACCGATGGCGGTGGTATGGGTGACGCATGACGAGGCAGAGGCGCGTGCTATGGGCGCGCGCGGCTTGGAGTTGCAGGCGGGGGTGTTGCAGCAGCGCTGGTGAGGCTGGCTGCGCAGGCTCAAGTTTTGGGCACTTGCTGCCGATACCTAAGTAGGTCCACCATTTGGTCGAGCCACTGAAAGTTAGCAGCATGAGTCATCTATTTGCGTTTATCCTGGGCATGAGTGTCGCTACCTATGGTGTGGGCGAGACCGTGGCCCAAATGGAAAAGGCCTGGCGCACGGTGCAGGTCGCCATGCAGGAACGCTTGCCCGGCCCTGAAAAGCGCTAATTTTCGGGCGGCGTGGCCTTGAGCCGTGTCAACATGCCTTCGGCCATGTGTTTTTCAGCCGAACCCTGCCACCAACTCTCTTCGCGCAACTCGGTCAGCTCAATGAGCGTACTCACTCCCAGGCAAATCATTACGCCACTAATGAGGCCAAACACGGCGCCCACGGTGCGGTGCGCCGGCTGTACACCGCTGTGGTGGAACATATAGCGGTGCAACCGAACGCCTAAATGCCCCAGGTAGAGCGTTACGACCAAGGCGAATAACGCACCCAAACCCTGGCGCAGGCTCTCGCCCGGCCCGCTCAGCGGTAAATGGGCGCCCACGATCGGGCCCAAATAGACCACCGCAAAAAAGGCCAACACCAGGCCCAACATCGACAGCGCCTGCGGCAACCACCCCCGGTATGCGCCTGCCGCCATGGCAATCAGCAGGGTGGCGGTGACGAGCCAGTCCAGGTATGTCATGTGCGAACTATTTTTTCGTGGGGGATGAGCCAAAGGGTGCAATCCAATTATTTCGTTAAATAAAAAGATTCAATTGAACTTAACATATTTTTTATTGAATTATGACAACGCAAAGCAATACACAGGGCGTGTATTTTTCCTTCTTGCGCATTTATGCCACTGGTGTCTGTACGCGTTTTCCTCGGCGCCCTAAAACGGTGCGACGTTGGCCGTACCAAGTCTGCCCGGCTAGGGGCGCGACTTAGGGGCTTTCTTAGCCGCGCTTACCCGGCACCAGGGTAGTGGGCAGCGCTTGGGGCAGCAACTCGGGGTAGTCGCGGCTGAAGTGCAGGCCGCGGCTTTCGTGGCGGGCGCGGGCGCTTTGAACGATCAGGTCGGCCACTTGCACCAGGTTGCGCAATTCCAGCAGGTCGCGGCTGACATGGAAATTGGCGTAAAACTCGTTGATTTCGTCTTGCAGCAGCGCGATACGGTGCGCGGCGCGATCCAGGCGTTTGTTGGTGCGTACGATGCCCACGTAGTCCCACATAAATCGGCGCAGCTCGTCCCAGTTGTGCGAAATCACCACCGACTCGTCGGCATCGGTCACCTGGCTGTCGTCCCATGCGGGCAAAGTCGGTGGCGCGATTAAGTTGCTGTTTTCGATGTCGTGGCTGGCAGCGCGGGCAAACACCATGCACTCCACCAGCGAATTGCTGGCTAAGCGGTTCGCGCCATGCAATCCACTGCACGCCGCCTCGCCAATGGCATACAAACCGGCCAGATCGGTGCGGCCTTGCAAATCGGCCAGCACGCCGCCGCAGGTGTAATGCGCCGCCGGCACCACGGGTATCGGTGCGCGGCTGATATCGATTCCCAACTCCAGGCATCGGGCGTAGATATTAGGAAAGTGTTCCTGAATAAAGGCCAGCGGCTGGTGTGATATGTCCAAATAAACGCAATCGAAACCGCCTTTTTTCATTTCGAAGTCAATCGCGCGGGCCACTACGTCGCGCGGGGCCTGTTCGGCGCGGGCATCGTGCCGGGGCATAAAGCGCGTGCCGTCGGGCAGCAGCAAACGGCCGCCTTCTCCGCGCACCGCCTCGCTAATCAGGAAGGACTTGGCGTGCGGGTGGTACAGGCAAGTAGGGTGGAACTGGATGAACTCCATGTTCTGCACCCGGCAGCCAGCGCGCCAAGCAGCGGCAATGCCGTCGCCGGTGGCGGTGTCGGGGTTGGTGGTGTACAGATAGACCTTGCCCGCGCCGCCAGTGGCAAGCAAAGTGTGCGGCGCGCGGAAGGTCAGTACTTCATCGCTGTCTTCGTCCAGCGCGTACAGGCCCAGGCAGCGCCGCGCCTTCGCTTTCTTGGGCCCAAGGACTTTGTCGCTGGTGATCAGATCCACCAGCGTATGGTTTTCAAACAAGGTGATGTTGGCGGTTTGCTGCACGCGCTCGATCAGCGTGCGCTGTACGGCGGCGCCGGTGGCGTCCGTGACATGCACAATGCGCCGCGCGCTGTGTCCGCCTTCGCGCGTCAGATGCAACTCGCCGCTGTCCTCGGTGCTAAAGGGTACGCCCATGGCCTGCAGCCAGGCAATGGCATGCGGCGCCTGCTCTACGACAAACTGGGTGGCTGCAAGGTCGCACAAACCGGCACCTGCGACCAGTGTGTCGTCCACATGCGAGGCAAAGCTGTCGGTCTTGTCCCAAACCGCGGCAATGCCGCCTTGGGCCCAACCGCTGGAGCCTTCGCGCACCGCGCGTTTGGTAATCACGGCAACGCGGTATTTGCTCGATAGCAGCAGCGCCGAACTCAGCCCGGCCAGGCCGCTGCCAACAATCAGAACGTCAAAGTCCAGCGAGGAGGTGGATTGGGCGCTGACCATGGTTCAGTGAATCCGCATACCGGGTTGCGCGCCGGGCCAGGGGTTCAGGATGTAAATGCCGGGCTGCGCTTTCTCGTCCGCATGGCTCGCCGCTAGCACCATGCCTTCGGACACGCCAAATTTCATTTTGCGCGGCGCCAAATTGGCGACCAGCACGGTGAGCTGGCCCACCAATTCTTCGGGCTTGTACATACTGGCAATGCCGGAGAACACATTGCGCATACGCCCTTCGCCCACGTCCAACGTGAGGCGGAGCAATTTGACCGAACCCTCTACGGCTTCGCATTGCACTATCTTTGCGATGCGCAAATCTATTTTGGCGAAGTCGTCTATGGAGATGGTGGGCGCAATGTCTTCGCCGCCGGGGATAGTCAAAGTGGGGTCAGATCCCGATTTTTCAGACGGTTCGAACAGAGCGTCTAGTTGTTCTGGGGTGACGCGTTGCATCAGGTGGCTATAGGGTTCAATGGCGACCACGTCGACATGGACTTGCCTCCAACTTTGCATATTGCTCCCGGTTAAAGCCTTCACCGCCTGCGCCATTTGCGGCAGTACCGGAGCAAGGTAGCGCGCCAGCACAGTGAAAGAATTTATCAAGGTCGAGCAAACCTGGTGCAGAGCTTCGCTGTTTGCCGCTTCCTTGGCCAGTTCCCAAGGCTTGTTCTGGTCTACGTAGGCGTTCACCTTGTCGGCCAGCAGCATGACTTCACGCATGGCTTTGGCGAATTCACGTTCCTCATACAAAGAGCGCAGTTGCGGTTCAGCTTCACGTACTTCATGCAACAAAGCCGCACCGTTTGTCCCAAAGCTAAGTGCTAGCTTGCCCTCGAAGCGCTTGCTGATAAACCCCGCCGCCCGGCTCGCAATATTCACAAACTTGCCGATCAAATCACTGTTGACCCGCGCCATGAAGTCGTCGGCATTGAAGTCAATGTCTTCGTTGCGCGCGTTGAGCTTGGCCGCCAGGTAGTAGCGCAGCCATTCGGGGTTCATGCCCAAGCCCAGGTATTTGAGCGGGTCCAATCCGGTGCCACGGCTCTTGCTCATTTTTTCGCCGTTGTTCACGGTCAAAAAGCCGTGCACAAAAATCTTGTCCGGTGCTTTGCGGCCGCTGAAATGCAGCATGGCCGGCCAGAACAAGGTGTGGAAGGTAACGATGTCTTTGCCGATGAAGTGGTACTGCTCCAAGTCGGGCTGGGCCATGTAGGCGGTGTAGTCCTGGCCGCGCTTGTCAAGTAGGTTTTTCAGCGAGGCCAGGTAGCCCACCGGCGCGTCCAGCCAGACATAAAAATACTTACCCGGCGCGTCCGGTATTTCGATGCCGAAGTAGGGCGCGTCGCGGCTGATGTCCCAGTCGCCCAGGCCCTCGCTGGTGCTTCCGTCCGGGTTGCTGCGTACGCTAAACCATTCTTTGACCTTATTGGCGACTTCGGGCTGCAAGCGCCCGTCTTGCGTCCATTTTTGCAAAAACTCCACGCAGCGCGGATCGGACAATTTGAAGAAAAAATGCTCCGAGCTTTTTAGCTCAGGGCGTACACCGGATAGCACCGAAACGGGGTCAATCAAGTCGGTGGGCGCATACACCGCGCCGCAGACTTCGCAGTTGTCGCCGTACTGGTTTTTGGCATGGCATTTGGGGCACTCGCCTTGGATAAAGCGATCGGGCAAAAACATGTTTTTCGCCGGGTCAAAAAACTGCTCTATGGTTTTGCGTGCGATCAGCGAACCGCCTTTGCTTTCGGAGATGTCGCGCAAGTCGCAATAAATCTGGCGCGCCAGGGCGTGGTTTTCCGGGCCGTCGGTGCTGTGCCAGTTGTCAAAGCTGATGTGAAAGCCATCCAGGTAAGGCTTGCGGCCTGCCGCAATGTCTGCGACAAACTGCTGCGGGGTTTTGCCGGCTTTTTCGGCGGCAATCATGATGGGCGCGCCGTGGGTGTCGTCGGCACAAACAAAATTCACCTGGTGGCCCTGCATGCGTTGAAAGCGCACCCAGATGTCGGCCTGGATGTACTCCATGATGTGGCCGATGTGGAAGTTGCCGTTGGCGTAGGGCAGGGCGGTGGTGACAAAGAGTTGGCGCGGCATGGTGGCGTGGGTGCTTTTACAGCAGCCCGGACGAGGGAAAAGGGGACAATTTTAGACCGGCCAGCCGAAAAAGCTGCAGATCGCAGCCCTTTGCGCCAGCGCATCAGCGCGGCCCAGCGCCATCAGTTCGCCGGTATAGGCGGATTCAAACAAGAGATAGCTAGCCAGGGCCGCGCCCTTGGCGTCCTGGGGCGCAGCAGAAATGCCCACACCGCCAAGCAGGCTGCGCACCGCCACTGGCAAGGCACCCACATGGCGGCTGGCGATCTCGTCTAAGCGCTGGCTGGGTGCTATCACCAGGACCTCCACCGGGCGCAGACTGCTGGCGGCGCGCGTTTGTGGCGGCACCAGGGCCATGGTTTGGTTGATGCGTTGCATCCGCTCTATGTCTACCGCCAGCGCGTCCAGAAAAATACTGGACATGGCATGCCCGGCGATTTGCGCCAGTGAGGGGTATTGGCCCGTTTGTGGCCGCGTCAGGTCATGTGGCTCGGCCATACGCCCGGCGCCTATCACCAAAATGCGCTCGGCTCCCAGCCGGATGGCCGGCGACAGGGGTGCGCTTTGGCGCATCGAGCCATCGCCAAAATATTCCTGGTGCTGGTTTAGCGTCAAGGCCTTGGCCGGAAAGATGAAAGGAATTGCTGCCGAGGCCATCAAATGCGTGTAGCTGATACCAGCACGCACGCCAAAGCGCTGTGATCGTTGCCATTCCTGCACTTCATTGGCGCCCTGAAAAAAGGTGACGTGCTGGCCGGTGGTGTAGCTCGATGCACTGACCGCCAGGGCTTTCAAGTGCCCGCCCTTGAGCATATCGGGCAGGCGGCCCAGCGCCACCATGTGCTCCAGCAAACCCTCCAGCGGCGCGTTGTCCAGCAAAGAGCGCGGTTTGATACGCCACCAGCGCGTCAGCAACCAGCCCAGCGACAACAAGCCCAACCAGCGTGCACCCGCGCGCAGCATGCGCAAGCCGCTGACGTGGTACACCTGTTCGGCATGGATGTGTTGCCAGGTGTGGGCCATATGCGCCACCGCCTTATCAAAGTCATCGGCTCCGCAGGCCAAGGCGGCGGCATTGATGGCCCCGGCAGAGGTGCCGCTCAGGATGGGGAAGGGGTTGGGCCCTTGCGCTTGTCCTTGCTCGCGGCGTAGGGTGGCGATGGTTTGCAGCACACCCACTTGGTAGGCGGCGCGCGCGCCGCCGCCGCTGAGTACCAAGGCGTTGTGGGCGCTGGACTTGGTGGGTACAGGTGGTGCGGAGAGCATGTGGCCGATAGTAGCGACCCTCTCGTCTATCGCAAGTCCGCTGCCCGCCAAGGCCATGGGCCACAGGGCTAGACTACCCCCCTTCAGGAGAATGCAATGGCAGTGACGGAACAGGGCGTGTTAGATGCCCTCAAACAGGTAGTGGATACCAACACGGGACGTGATTTTGTATCGACCAAGGCGGTGCGCAATGTGCAGATTGCACAAGATGCCGTTTCTTTTGATGTGGAACTGGGCTACCCGGCCAAGAGCCAGTGGGGCGCGCTGCGCGCTGCGCTTACGGCGGCGGTGCAGGCCGTAGATGGCGTGAAGCAGGTCACGGTAAATCTGCACACCAACATTGCAGCGCATGCGGTGCAGCGTGGTGTGCAACTCTTGCCCGGTGTGAAAAACATTGTGGCCGTCGCCTCGGGCAAGGGCGGCGTGGGTAAAAGCACCACCGCCGTCAACCTGGCCCTGGCCCTGGCTGCAGAGGGTGCCAGCGTCGGACTGCTAGATGCCGACATCTACGGCCCCAGTATCCCCATGATGATGGGCATATCAGGCAAGCCCGCCAGCGCTGATGGCAAGACCATGGAGCCCTTGGAAAACTATGGCGTACAAGTCATGTCCATCGGCTTTTTGGTGTACCAAGACCAGGCCATGATCTGGCGCGGCCCCATGGCCACGCAGGCGCTAGAACAATTGCTGCGCCAAACCCACTGGCGTGAACTCGATTACCTGATTGTCGATATGCCGCCTGGCACCGGCGATATCCAGCTCACCTTGTCGCAGCGCGTGCCCATGACTGGCGCGGTGGTGGTGACCACGCCGCAAGACATCGCGCTGCTCGATGCCAAAAAAGGCATCAAGATGTTTGAAAAAGTCGGTGTGCCGATTTTGGGTATTGTCGAAAACATGGCCGTGCATGTGTGTAGCAACTGCAAGCACGTAGAGCACATCTTCGGTGCCGATGGCGGACGCAAGCTGGCACAGGAATACCAGATGGACTACTTGGGTGCGCTGCCTTTGGACATGCAAATCCGTTTGCAGGCCGATAGCGGCAAGCCAACGGTAGTGGCCGACCCCGAAGGCGATGTGGCGGCTGTTTACATGGCTGTTGCGCGCAAAGTGGCCGTGGCGATTGCCGCTAAGAACAAAGACTTTTCGTCCAAGTTTCCGTCGATCAAAATTTCTAAAGACACCTGAGTACGCATTGCACTAAGGCTATGAATCTACTTCCGAGTCTGCGTTATCTGGTGGCTTTGAATGAGCACCGCCATTTCGGGCGGGCGGCGCAGGCCTGCCATATCACGCAGCCGGCGCTGTCCAATGCCTTGCGGGCACTGGAGGAGGAGTTTGCGGCGGTCATCGTCAAGCGCGAGCGCAATTACGTGGGCCTCACGCCTGAGGGGGAAATTATTCTCGCCTCGGCGCAGCGCATGCTGCACGAGCATGCTTTGTTGCAAGAGGCGCTCAAAGGCGATGCCCTGGCGCCGCACGGCCCCCTGCGCATTGGGGCGGTGCCCACGGCGGTGCCAGTGGCTGCGCGCTTTGCCGCGATGTTGCAGGCCCGGCAAAGCGGCATCCGGCCCATTGTCCTGTCGCTCAGCTCGGCCGAGTTAGAAAAAGGACTGGAGGATTTGTCTTTGGACCTGGCTATGGGCTATGTCGAACGCATGGACTCTAAAGGTGCGCGGCTTAGTGCAATTGCGCAATACACAGAACACTATTTTTTGCTGCGCCGCGCCGACAGCCCGCAAGCCGATGGCCTGCGCATTGGTCATGCGCTGACTTGGCAGCAAGCGGGTCGCTTCCCTTTGTGCTTGTTGACGCCGGAGATGCACAACCGCACTATTGTCGATGCTGCACTGCGCCAGGCCGGTGTGCAAGTAGCACCGGCCATGGAGACCAACTCCATCTTGGCCATGGCCTTGAGCGTGGTGCAAGGTCAAATGTGTGGCATCTTGCCCGGGGCCTTGGTCGGCGTAGTCCGGGGTGACCGCCAGCTGGAAGCATTGCCTTTGGTCGAGCCCGAAGTGCGCACGCCCATCGGTTTTATGTTTAACGCGCAGGTGCGTCCTTCGCGTGCACTGCAGGCGGCCATGGACCTGGCGCGCGAGTCGCAATGGTTGCAACATGCCGCCATGCACAGCGGCATGCTGACTTCTCCGGTGGCCGGTTCGGCATAAACGCTTTGCAAGATGCCGTTCATGATTAAGTCGCAGGACATTAGCGCAGTTTTACTGGCCGGCGGCCGTGGCAGCCGCAT
>JBBAPY010000051.1:0-15110 GCA_040400635.1 Rhodoferax sp. | reverse complement strand
CCGACCTGCACGTTTTGCAGCGCGGTCATTTCGCCGAACAATTGCACGTTTTGGAAGGTGCGCGCAATGCCGGACAAAGCGATGTCTGAAGACGTTCGATCTACCAGCGTGGCGCTGGAAAACTCAATGGTCCCGGCGGTAGGCACATAAATACCCGTCAGTACATTCATCATCGTGCTCTTGCCAGAGCCATTGGGGCCAATCAGGCCATGGATGGTGCCGCGTTTGACGACCAGGTCCACATCGTTCAAGGCCTTGAGGCCGCCAAATTGCATTAACACGCCCTTGGCGACCAGCAGGTCGCTGCCATCGGCATGGTGCTGGACATTGGAGGCCCTATGGATGGCATCTTTTGCATCGGCAGGCGCCTGATAGGCGCTAAGGCGCGCGCTCTTGCCGCTGAACAATTTACGGAAAAATCCAATGATGCCGTCTTGCAAGTAGTACACCACGAACAAAATCATCAGACCGAAGATACTCAGACGCCAGTCGGTGATCGACTGCAGCCAGAAGGAAAACGCCGCCAGTGCGATCGTGCCGACGACGGGAATGGCCATGGTGCGCACGGTGGTAATTTTTTTAGACACACCGATGATGGCACCCACCAGCATCAGCACGGCCAATACCGAGGACACCTGGCGGAACATTTCCAGATCGTCCAGCAGCTTGGGCAAAATCACGATGATGGCCGCGCCCAGCAGCGCACCTGAACGCGTCTTGCGCCCACCCATGATGACAGCTAGCAGGAAGAGCACCGTCAATTCAAAGTTGTAGGTATTGGGCGAAATATATTGCTCGGAATAGGCATACAGACAACCGGCCAGACCGGCAAAGCCGGCGCTGATCACAAAGGCATAGACTTTGTAGCGATAGACCGACACACCCATACAGTCCGATGCCACCGGGCTGCCGCGCAAAGCTTCAAACGCGCGGCCCAGTTGCGAACGCAAAATACGGTCCACCACCACCAGCGACAAGCCCATCAGGACCAGCACCAACCAGTAAAAACCGTGCTCACTGAGCTTGGCACCGAATAAGTCGGGTTTCGGCACTTTGATGCCTAGCGGGCCTTCTGTTAGGAAGGTCATCTCGTTAATCAGAATCTGGATGATGGTGCCAAACGCCAGGGTCACCATTGCCAGATACGGGCCGGTTACCCGCAATGCCGGCAGGGCCAGCAAAGCGCCAAAGGCTGCCGTAATGCCCATGCTGGCCGGGATGATGAGCCACAGCGGCGCACCCAGCTTCATGAACATTACGCCGGCGGTGTAAGAGCCCACGCCAAACAAACCGGCATGGCCGAGCGAGACTTGGCCCGTGTAGCCCACTACGATGTCCAGGCCGAAGAGCAAGATGGCATAAATCATGATCGTGCCGATCATGTGGATGTAATAAGGGTTGGCGGTGTACAGCGGCGCTGCGGCCAGCAGGGCAAAGCCAACGATGAGCAAAAGTATGAAATTGCGGCTCATGATCAGACTTTCTTGATGGCGGTTTTGCCAAACAAGCCGGCAGGTTTGAGTGCCAGCACCAACAGCAAAAGCACGAGTCCGGGCACATCTTTGTAGCCGGTGGAGATATAAAAACCGGTAGTGGTTTCTGCAATGCCCAAAATAATGCCGCCCACAATAATGCCCAGTCCGCTGGTAAGGCCGCCAATAATGGCCACTGCAAAAGCTTTCAGTCCCAGAACCGAGCCCATGGTGGCGCCGGTCAGGGTTAATGGTGCAATCAGCGCACCCGCAAAGCCAGCGGTCGCGGACGACAAAGCGTAAGAAAAAGTAATCACTAAGCCGGTGTTAATGCCCATCAGCTTGGCAGCGTCGCGGTCATTGAAGGTGGCCACTACGGCCTTGCCGTAAATCGTTTTGCGGTTGAAGAACTCTACACCTAGCATCATGGCAACCGCACCAAACACCACCAGCACTTCCATGGGTAGTACATTGGCGCCCAGCAAATTCATGGGCGCTTCTGGCAAAGGGGAGGGAAATTTCAGGTCGTCGCGGCCCCACAGATTTTCGGCCACGTTCTTAAAAATAATACCCAAGGCGATGGTGGACATGATCCAGCCGAATTCGCTTTTAATTTTGATGGCCGGTTGCACGCCGATGCGCTCCACAAAGGCACCTTGCGCCATGCCAAAGACAATTACCAAGGGCAACATTGCCCAGTAGTTCACACCGTGGTTGACCAGTGTCAGTCCGACCATTGCGCCCAGCATCAAGGCGTCGCCCTGGCCGAAGTTCAGCGTATCGGAAGTCTGGAATGTGAGTTGGTAACCGAATGCGATGACCGCGTAAATCATGCCTAGCGCGATGCCGCTATAGACGAGTTGTAACAATATTTCCATAATTTCTTAAACCGAAAATTTAGCAATCTTCCCGTCAGCGGGGCCGCAAGCGCAGGGCTTACTTTATAAAAGAAACTCGCCAGCCCTAAGGGTCTGGCGAGTTGTTTGGAAGCGTCGCGGTACTACCGCAGCACTTATTTCTTCTTAACTTCCAAAGCGCCTTTGGCGTTGGCGTCTTTCACACGGACTTCGGAGGCTTTCTTTTGATCAGCCTCGTACGCATAAACTACTTTCTCGCCTTTGACTTCACCGAAAACCGGGATGTTGGCGGTAATGGCCTCATGGTCTTTAGCGGTAAAGGGTTTGTTGTAAGTGGTTACAACGCCGTCAATAGGGGTCTTGAGGTCTTCCAGGGCTGCTTTGATCGCCGGGCCGTCAGTTGCCTTGGCTTGTTTAATCGCTGCGGCCAGCAGATATACCGAGTCATAGCCTTGCGCAGCAGACACCGGAGAATCAATGCGCGCATTCTTGGGGTTAAAGGTGCGCAAGTAGCTGATGATGAAAGATTGGCGCTTGGGCGTCGTAGGCTGCTGGATAAAGGTTTGGGGCATACGTGCACCCTCACCGCCAGGGCCGGCATTGTCAATAAAGTTGGCCATCGACAAGGTCCAGCTTCCGATCATGGGCACTTTCCAGCCCAGCTTGGTCATGCCGTTGGCGATCTGGGCCAACTCCGGGCCAATGCCGTAGGTCAGCACCACTTCAGCGCCGGCAGCCTTAGCTTTGAGCAACTGGGGTGTCATGTCCACGTCCTTGACGTTGAATTTTTCAACCGCCACGGCCGTAATACCTTTGAGGGCCAGTGCGCGCTCTAGGTCGTCGCGGCCCAATTGACCGTAGTTGGTGGAGTCAGCAAGAATCGCCACCTTTTTGTATCCGCGGCGGGTAATCGCCTCTTCCACAATCATGGGCGCCTGGATGCTGTCGTGCGCGGCATTGCGGAAAATATAGTTTTCGGGCTGGTCATCAAACTGGTGGGTCACCAGAGAGCCGGTTGCCACGTTATTCATCACCGGGATCTTGGCTTCTTGGTAGAAGCGTTGTGAAGCCAATGCTACGCCGGTGTTGATAAAGCCCACGGTAGCCGTTACTTTTTCTTTGTTGATGAGCTCTTGGGCGATTTGAACGCCACGCTCATTTTTGGCTTCGTCATCGCGCTCGACCAATAGCAATTGGCGACCTAGTACGCCACCGGCTTTGTTGATCTCTTCTGCCGCCAAACGCACGCCATCACGCATGCTGACGCCCATGGACGAAGAGCCGCCCGTGAAGGGGCCAGAAACGCCAATCTTGATGGGTTCCTCTGCGGCAGCCAAGCCTGCAAAAGCCGCCACGGCGGCGGCAACCACTAGCTGCGAAGCTAGTTTTGCGAATCGAATAGTCATAATGTCTCCAAGTTGAAAAACGGCCGTAAGCACGGCCTAAATGGTTCTGTATACGGGCCAAGCCGTAGGCACCAAACTGCTGGGCGATGCTAACTATATACGCATCAACCACTGAGATGCTCGAATCTAGTCCACTTACCCTTACATAAACTGACGCATGAACATTATGGTCACATTCCAAGGGCTGCGATGTTTGATCAATTTTCAGGAGAAAAATCAAATTTTTTCAGCGCTCGGCCGCTGAACACCAGAGGACAACGGGGCGGCGGCGGCCCTCAACCTAAGGTGCGGATGATCTCCAGCGCCTCTTCCACCCGCTCCACCGCATGCACCGTCATGCCCTCTATGGGCTTTTTAGGTGTATTGGCCTTGGGCACGATGGCCTGTGTAAAGCCCAGTTTGGCCGCTTCGCGCAAGCGCTCCTGGCCGCGCGGTGCCGGGCGCACTTCGCCGGCCAGGCCTACTTCGCCAAAGGCAATAAAGCCTTTGGGCAGGGCTTTGCCCCGCAAAGAAGAGCTGATGGCCAGCATGACGGCCAGGTCGGCCGCCGGTTCGCCGATGCGCACGCCTCCCACCGCATTGATAAATACGTCCTGGTCCATGCAGGCCACGCCCGCGTGGCGGTGCAGCACGGCCAGCAGCATGGCCAAACGGTCCCGGTCCAGCCCCACCGAGAGGCGTCTGGGGCTGGGCCCGCCGCTGTCTACCAGGGCCTGAATCTCCACCAACAAGGGGCGCGTTCCCTCCAAAGTTACCATCACGCAGCTGCCGGGCACTGGTTCGGCGTGTTGGCTCAGAAAAATGGCGCTCGGGTTGCTGACGCCTTTGAGCCCTTTTTCGGTCATGGCGAAGACGCCAATCTCGTTGACGGCACCAAAACGGTTCTTGATCGCCCGCACCAGTCGGAATTGACTGTGGGTGTCGCCTTCAAAATACAGCACGGTATCGACCATGTGCTCGAGCACGCGCGGCCCGGCGAGCGCACCCTCCTTGGTCACATGGCCGACCAGCACAATGCAGACGCCGGCCGATTTGGCCGCACGCGTCAGGTGCGCAGCGCATTCGCGTACCTGTGCGACCGAGCCCGGTGCGGAGCTCAATTGGTCGGAATACACGGTTTGGATGGAGTCGATCACAGCCACATCGGGCTGCTCGCTGCCCAGCGCGCCCAGGATTTTTTCTAGCTGAATTTCCGCTAACACGCTCACTTGGGAACCGTCCAGCCCCAAGCGGCGTGAGCGCAAAGCCACTTGTGCGCCGCTTTCCTCGCCGGTGACATATAAAGTTTTTTTTCCGGCGCGTTGCAGCGAGTCCAGGGCTTGCAGCAAGAGCGTGGATTTCCCGATGCCCGGGTCGCCGCCAATGAGCACCACGCCACCTTGCACAATGCCGCCGCCCAGCACGCGGTCCAACTCGGCGTGCCCGGTGGGTGTGCGGTCCACGTCACTGGCTTCGATATCGGCCAGTACCGCCACTTGCGCCGTACCGGCCAGTGAGGCAAAGCGGTTGCGCACGCCGCTATCGGGCGCCGCGACTGACTCCACCAAGGTGTTCCAGGCTGCGCAAGAAGGGCATTTTCCCAACCACTTGGGGCTGGTGCCGCCGCACTCATTGCAGGTAAATACGGATTTGTCTTTTGCCATAGGCGAATATTACTGTATAAAAATACAGATAAACCTCGGTGTGCCGCTAGCAACTGGGTCGGTGTTGGCCCGGCTACCCGCCTGCTTAAGCTGCTTGCGGCACAGGCAGCGCCGCATCCGCCAGCACCGGCACCCGGGCCGCCAGCGCACACATCAGCTCATAGGCAACCGTGCCACCGGCCTGGGCCACGGCGTCGATGGGCAGCAGCGCGCCACCGCTGGCATAGCCCCAAAGCGTTACCTCCGCGCCTTGTGCGCTGGCCGGCAGTTCGCTCAAGTCCACCGCCAGCATGTCCATGCTGACTCTCCCGATAGTGCGGCTGGGGTGGCCATCGACCAGTAGGGGCGTGCCGGTGCCGCAGCTTCGCGGGTAGCCGTCGGCATAACCGCAGGCCACGATGCCTATGCGCATAGGCCGCTGTGCCATGAAGGTAGAGCCATAGCCCACGGTGTCGCCGGCTTGGAGTTGCTGGATCGCAATGACTTGGGAGCGCAGACTCATGGCCGCTTGCAGGGCGATATCGGTGACGTCAGGCTGTCCGAAATCGGGCGCGCCGCCGTACAGCGCAATCCCCGTGCGCACCCAGTCGCTGGCGGGCAGGCGCTGTGCTGCTTGCCGCGTATGCAGGCTGTGGCGCAGCACGGCGGCGCTATTGCTCAGGCAGCGCTCGCCCGGCAGGTCCGAGGTCGCGGCTTCAAAAGCCGCCGCCTGGGCGGCGATGCCCAGGGGCCCGTCGGCGTCGCTGAAATGCGTCATGAGGGAAATTTCGTCCACCTGGGGCAAGGCGTTCAGGCGCGTCCAGGCCGCGCGCGCCTGGTGCGGCGCAAACCCAAGTCGGTTCATTCCACTGTTGATTTTCAGGAACACCCGCTGAGGCACATGGGTCTTGTGCGCCGCCAGCATGTCAATTTGCGCCTCGCAGTGCACCGTGTGCCACAAGTCCAGGCGCGAGCAGGCCTCCAGGTCGCGCAGCTCGAAGACGCCTTCTAATAAGAGGATAGGTCCGCGCCAGCCCAGCGTGCGCACGCGGCGCGCCTCGTCGATATCGAGCACGGCAAAGCCATCGGCGCCCGTTAGCGCATTAAATACCTGTTCAATACCATGGCCATAGGCATTGGCTTTGACCACCGCCCACAGGCGCGCATCGGGCGCGCTCTGGCGCAACACGGCCAAGTTGTGGCGCAGAGCGTCTGGGTGGATCAGGGCATGGATGGGGCGTGGCATGGCGCAACTGTAGCGGGCCGGTGCAAGTTGTCGCGGCTGCGTGCTATAACCCGCGCACTGTGATTCCTGACTGCTGTACGCCCACCCCGCCGAGAACGGCATACCAGACGACGACCGGATGAAGCGCGGTTTCTTCACCATTATGGCGGCGCAGTTTCTCAGCTCGCTGGCCGATAACGCCTTGTTTGTGGGTGCCGTGCAGCTGCTGCGTGGAGCCCAAGCGCCCGAGTGGCAACAGGCCGCGCTGGTGCCCATGTTTGCGCTGTTTTATGTGATCCTAGCCCCTTTTGTGGGCGCTTTTGCCGACGCCTACCCCAAAGGTAAAGTGATGCTAGCGAGCAATGGCATCAAGATCGCGGGCTGTTTGCTGATGCTGTTTGGCGGGCATCCGCTCATGGCCTATGCGGTGGTTGGCCTGGGCGCCGCTGCTTATTCGCCGGCCAAATACGGCATCCTGACCGAATTGCTGCCCGCTTCCCAATTGGTCAAAGCCAATGGCTGGATCGAGGGTTTGACCATTGCGTCCATTATTTTGGGCGTCCTGCTGGGCGGGCAATTGGTGGGGCCGCATATCGCGCCGCATTTGCTGGCGCTGGACCTTCCTTTTTTTGACACCAGTATCGACACAGCGCCCGAGGCGGCGATTTGCGTGCTGGTTTTGGTCTATCTGGCTGCGGCCTGGTTCAACACCCGCATTCCGCTCACGGGCGTGGACATGCGGGCCTTGCCTAAGAATCTGCTGGTTTTATTGCCGGACTTTTGGCATTGCAATATGCAACTCTGGCGTGACCGGCTTGGCCAGATTTCGCTGGGCACCACCACCTTGTTTTGGGGCGTGAGCGGCAATTTGCGCTATATCGTGCTGGCCTGGGCCGCCGCTGCCCTGGGCTACTCGGTTACCCAGGCGTCTGCCTTGGTGGGCGTGGTGGCGGTAGGCACGGCAATGGGTGCGGTGGTGGCGTCGATGCGCATGCGCTTAGAGCATGCCATCGGCGTGCTGCCCTTGGGCGTGGGCATGGGTTTGCTGGTGATTTTGCTGAACTTTATAAACAATGTCTGGTTAGCTGCGCCTTTTCTGGTCTTGTTGGGCGCCTTGGGCGGCTTTCTGGTGGTGCCCATGAACGCTTTGCTGCAACACCGGGGGCACAACCTGATGGGCGCGGGTCGCTCTATCGCGGTGCAAAACTTCAATGAGCAGGCCTGCATCCTGGGCTTAGGCGGTTTGTACAGCCTGTCCACTGGCATGGGTGTTTCGGCTTTTGTAGCCATCAGTGTCTTTGGCTTACTGGTGGCCGCTTGTATGGAGTTGATCCGCCGATGGCATCGACATAACTGCCGTGCCCACGGCACCGAGCTGGAGCGGCTGCTGGACATCGCCCGCAACGACGACCTGCACGGATGAGCCGCAATTTGTCGGCTTTGGCCGTGGCGGCGCTGCTGAGCAATGCGTTTTGCTACGGCCTGTCCTGGTGGCCGTTTCGGCAGTTGCAGCAACTGGGCTTGCATCCGCTATGGGCCACGGTGCTGGTCGATGCCTTGGTGCTGGCCGGCATACTTCTTGTGCAGCCCCACGTGCTGGGTCGTGTGCTGGGCAACCGGGCTTTATGGCCTTTGCTGATCGCGGCAGGTTGCACCAACATTGGCTTTAATTGGGCCGTCACTATCGGCGATGTCGTGCGCGTGGTTCTTTTGTTTTATTTGATGCCCTTATGGGCCGCACTGCTGGCTTGGCCGCTTCTGGGCGAGAAGCCGACATTGCGCTCACTGGGCTTCATGCTGCTGGCCTTGGCCGGCGTGGTGTTGGTGCTCAAAACGCCTGAAACGCCTTGGCCCTGGCCCCAGGATATGGCCGATGCGCTGGCATTGGGTGGCGGCTTTAGCTTTGCATTGACCAATGTGCTGTTGCGTCGTTTGCGTGACAGCGATGCCTTAAGCATCACCGCGACCATGCTGCTGGGGGGTGCGATTTTGTGTGCGCTCACCGCCTCGGTGGGAATGCAGCAAGGCCTGGTGCCTACTTTGCCCGACCCCGGCGTTCACTGGGTTCTGGTTGCCTTAGGCCTGGCCCTGATGATTGGCGTGGGCAATGTATCTTTGCAGTATGGCGCCGCACGCCTGCCGGCGCGGACCACGGCGGTCGTCATGCTTTGCGAGGTCGTGTTTGCCAGTGTCTCAGCCATTGCCCTGGGGGCCGGTGTCCTCACAGAACGGGTCGCCTTGGGCGGAGTCCTGATATGCACGGCTGCATTGTTGTCTGCGTTATCCTCCGGCGCCAAACCCGAACACGCCAGCCCACCCCCTGCCCAGGAGCCAATATGAGCAACGCATTTGAATTTGAAGCCACCACCATCGACGGCAAACCTCTGCAATTGAAGGACTTTCAAGGCAAAGCCTTGCTGGTGGTCAACACCGCGAGCGCCTGTGGTTTCACGCCCCAGTTTGCTGGCTTGGAGGACTTGCACCAGCGCTACCAGGGCAAAGGACTGGTGATTCTGGGCTTTCCCTGCAACCAGTTTGGCGCACAGGACAAGGGCAGCGACGCCGAAATCGCCAGCTTCTGCCAGAAGAACTATGGCGTTAGCTTTGCCATGATGTCCAAGGTCGAAGTCAATGGCGCCGGTGCGCACCCGCTTTTCAAATGGCTGACGCACGAGGCGCCGGGCATTTTGGGTACCGAATCGATCAAATGGAATTTCACCAAGTTTTTGGTCGGCCCTGATGGCGTGGTGCGCAAGCGTTATGCGCCTACCGATACGCCTGCTAGCCTGGCCGCAGATATTGAGGCCGCCTTACCCGCCGCCTGATCGGGCCCCATGCGCTCGCTGGTTTTCGGCTTTGTAGTTGTACCCAACTTTTCGCTGATTGCGCTGAGCGCCTGCGTCGATCCCCTGCGCCTGGCCAACCAGGTACTGGGCCATACGGTGTACCAGTCCGTGCTCTTGTCGGTCGATGGTGGCTTGGTGGCTTCCAGCGATGGCATCCAGGTCATGACGCAGCACAGTCTGGCCCAGGCGCCGGGGCTGGACGTGGTGTTTGTCATCGGTCCCAACCCGATTCCCAAACGCGGTTTGCGCACCTTGGCGCTGTGGCTGAAAAAACAAGCTGCCCTGGGTTTGCCCTTGGGCGGTATCGATACCGGCGCGTACTTGATGGCGCAGGCCGGTTTGCTCGATGGCTACCGCAGCACCATCCACTGGGAAGACCATGAGGCCCTGGCCGAGCAGTTCCCCAAAGTCATTGTTACGCAGCATTTTTTCGAGGTGGACCGCGACCGCTACACCTGCAGCGGTGGTGTGGCACCGCTGGATTTAATGACCTATTTGCTGACCCAGGCACCGGGCAGCCGCGACCTGGCCAATGAAGTCGCCAACCTCCTGATCGCCGAGCGACGCAGCCTGACCGATGTACAAACCGTTTCCATCATCCACCAAAGCCGGGTGACCAATCCCGTGGCGATTGAAGTCTTGCGCTTGATGGAAGCCAATGTGGCTGAACCCCTTCCGATTGGCGAATTGGCGCAACTGGCCGGCGTTTCTTTGCGCAGTTTGCAGCGCTTGTTCAAACAAAAATTTGAGCGTTCGGCGGAGCGGGTGTACCTGGACATCCGGCTGGCGCATGCACGCCTTTTGGTCCACCGCAGCGAAAAAAGTGTGCGGGAAATCGCGGCGCGCACCGGTTTTGCCTCGCCCTCGCACCTGACGGCGCGCTACACGCCCCGCTATGGTGCTTCGCCGCAAAAAGACCGTGAAAAACGGGCGCAAGGCATGGCATCAAAAGACAGATTGTTGTCGTAATTAAAAAGCCCCCAAGCGGGCTTTACCCGCATACTCGGCCCGCTGAACCCCACGGAGACCCACTATGACCATGCCCGACCTGATTTCTATCGACAACGGCGAACGCGTTCGCCACAGCTTCTTGGACGCCGAGTACGCCAACCGCATTGCCAAGTTGCGCGCCATGATGGCACGCAACAACGTGGACACGGTGTTGTTCACCAGCTACCACAACATCAACTACTACAGCGACTTTTTGTACTGCTCTTTCGGGCGCTTTTACGGCCTGGTAGTCACGCAGGACAAGAGCATCATCATCGCCGCCAATATCGACGGCGGCCAACCCTGGCGCAAAGGCGTGTGCGACCGCGCGGTGATTTACACCGACTGGCAGCAAGGCAATTACTTTCGCGCCATCGCGCAGGAAGTGCCAAATAAAGGACGCGTCGGTCTGGAATACGACCACCTGCCGCTTGAGCGCATGGACAAAATCCGCGCCACCTTGCCCGGCGTTGAATTTGCCAATGTGGCCGCCGATGTGATGAAGCTGCGCATGGTCAAGTCGGCCGAAGAAATTGAGTTCATCAAAAACGGTGCGCAAGTGTGTGACGTAGGCGGCGCGGCCCTGGTGGCGGCGGTGCATGCCGGTGTGCCCGAGCACGAAGTGGCGCTGGCATCCACCCAGGCCATGGTGCGCGAAATTGCCAAGCGCTATCCGCATACCGAGCTGATGGACACCTGGACCTGGTTCCAATCGGGCATCAATACCGATGGTGCGCACAATCCGGTGACCACGCGCAAAGTGCAACACGGCGACATCCTCAGCCTCAATTGCTTTTCCATGATTTCGGGCTATTACACCGCGCTGGAGCGCACGCTGTTCTTCGGTGATGTGGATGCGGCGTCCTTGCGGTTGTGGGAAATCAATGTGCGCGTGCACGAAGAGGGGCAAAAGCTGGTCAAGCCCGGCGTGCGCTGCTGCGATGTGGCGCACGCGCTGAACAAGATTTATGAAGAGTACGACGTGCTGAAGTACCGCACCTTTGGTTATGGGCACTCTTTTGGTGTGCTCTCGCACTATTACGGACGCGAAGCGGGGCTGGAGTTTCGCGAAGACATCGACACCGTGCTCGAGCCAGGCATGGTGGTTTCTATCGAACCCATGATCATGCTGCCCGAGGGCATGCCCGGGGCTGGCGGTTACCGCGAGCACGATATTTTGGTCGTTACCGCCGATGGTCACCAGAACATTACGGGTTTCCCCTATGGCCCCAAGCACAATGTGATCCGCGCATAGGCCCAATCTTTGCTAACCTCAAGGGCTTGACCTGAACCATCGCAATACGCACCTTTATGCAGCAACCTTTTGTCCGATTTGACCATGTAGAAAAAAGCTATGACGGCAAACAACTGGTGGTACGTGATCTGACCTTGGATATTGCACAAGGCGAGTTCCTGACCCTGTTAGGTCCGTCCGGTTCGGGTAAGACGACCACCTTGATGATGCTGGCTGGCTTTGAAACTGCCACCTCGGGCGAAATCTATTTGGACGGTAAGCCCATCAACCGGATTGCGCCCGAGCACCGCAATATCGGCATGGTGTTTCAAAGCTATGCCTTGTTCCCGCACATGACGGTGGCAGAGAACGTGGGCTTCCCCTTAAGCGTGCGCGGCATTACTGGCGAGGCGGCGCACAGCCGCGTGATGGCCGCCTTGGACAAGGTGGGCCTCAAAGGCCTGGAGTCGCGCCGACCTGCGCAAATGTCGGGTGGTCAGCAGCAGCGCGTGGCGGTGGCGCGTGCGCTGGTGTTTGAGCCCAAGTTGGTGCTGATGGACGAGCCTTTGTCGGCGCTGGACAAACAACTGCGTGAGCAACTGCAGTATGAAATTAAACGCCTGCACAGTGACCTGGGCATCACCATTGTGTACGTTACGCACGACCAAACCGAAGCGCTGGCGATGTCCGACCGCATTGCGGTCTTCCACCAGGGCCGCATCCAGCAAATCGATATTCCCACCCAGTTGTACGAGCGCCCGGCCAATGCTTTTGTAGCGCAGTTCATTGGCGAGAACAACACCTTGTCCGGCAAAGTCAGCGCAGTCTCAGGCACGAGTTGCCAGGTCGCTCTGGCCGATGGCACGGTTATCACCGGCCAGTCGGTGGCAACACCCAAAGTGGGTGATGCCGCCCTGGTGTCCATCCGCCCCGAGCGGGTGCGCCTGAACCCGCAAAGTCAGGGGGATGACAGCCAAGTAGTCGGCACGGTGGTGGACATCACCTATTTAGGCAGGTATGCCCGCTTGCGCCTCAAGGCATGCGGGCTGGAAGATTTCATCGTTACGCTTCCCAACGATGGACGCGATCTCGCACTGGCAAACGGCAGCACCGTCAACCTCGGTTGGAGTGCTGTGGACTGCCGTGTGCTCGATAGCGAGTAAGGGCGGCTTATTTGTAATAACAGGAGAACAGCATGTTCAAACGGATAAATTCAAGTGCACTAGCAGTTGTTGGCGCTGCAGCTATTGCCGTTCTGCCAGGCATCAGCGCCGCACAACAATCGCTTACGGTCGCCTCCTGGGGCGGCGCGTACACCAACAGCCAAATCGAGGCCTATCACAAGCCCTACACCGCCAAGACCGGCACCAAGATCACCTCGGTGGATTGGGGCGGCACCTTGGGCGAGATCAGCGCCCAGGTGAAATCGGGTAATGTGAAATGGGACGTGGTGGACCTGGAAGCTGCTGAAGCGCTCAAAGGTTGCGAAGAAGGCCTGCTCGAGAGAATCGACCCCGCTAAATTGCCACCCGGCGCTGACGGCGTACCCGCTGCTAAAGACTTTATCCCCGGCATGATCCTGCCCTGCGCCATCGGCGTGATCGTTTATTCCAACGTGGTGGCTTTTGACAAAGCCAAGTACGGCGCCAATGGCCCCAAGGTGCTGGAAGATTTCTTTAACGTCGCCAAGTTTCCCGGCAAGCGCGGCCTGAAAAAAGACCCCAGCGTGACCTTGGAGTGGGCGCTGATGGCTGACGGTGTGGCGGTGGGCGATGTCTACAAAGTGTTGGGTACACCAGCCGGCGTGGATCGTGCGTTCAAGAAATTGGACAGCATCAAGAGCAGCATCGTTTGGTGGACCGCTGGCGCGCAGCCTCCGCAGCTCTTGGCTTCGGGTGAAGTGGTGATGACCCACACCTGGCACGGCCGCATCGTGGATGCCAACGTGAAAGAGAAAAAAGATTTCGCCTTGGTGTGGGATGGCCAAGTCCAGATTCCTGATCTGTACGCCATCATCAAAGGCACCAAGAACCTGGATGCGGCGCAAGACTTTGTTCGCTTTGCCAGCAGCAGCCAGCCCTTGGCCGATCAGGCTAAGTACATCCCTTACGCACCTACCCGTAATTCGTCTTTGGCTCTGATTCCAGCGTCCAACCCCAACCGGGCCTACCTGCCTAACGCCGGTCACCCCGGGCGTTCGATGTCCACGAACTCGCAGTTCTGGATGGAAAACGGCGACGACCTGAACAAGAAGTTCTCCGCTTGGTTGGCTAAGTAAGCGGCTTTTAACAAGATGGACAGCGTCGGCAATCTCACCCAACGCCTGCGCAAGGCAGAGCGGCGTGGCCAGTTGCGTGCCTACGCCTTGATTGCGCCGCTGTTCATCTTTGTTCTCTTGAGTTTTTTGTTGCCACTGGGCACCGTGCTATTTAATAGTTTTTACGACCCCGTAGTTCCCAAGGGCCTGCCCCGCACGGCGCAGGCCTTGGCAGAGTGGAACGGACCGCGCGACCAGATTCCGCCCGAGCCTGTCTATGCTGCCTTGGCCCAGGATTTGAAGGAAGCAGTGCAAGGGCAAAGCCATGGTGCGATTGCCAATCGCCTCAATATTGAAGAGTCCGGATTACGTACGATTTTTATGCGTGCCGCGCGCCGTGTCAGTGCGCAGGAAGAAGGCCCCTGGGCTGCGTTTTTTGAAGCAGCAGATCCTGCTTGGGCGCAGCCCGGTATCTGGGGCACGATTCGCAATTTGGCGTCACCCACGCACAGTCTGTTTTATTTGTCTGCCTTGGACGCCAAGCGCAACCAAGACGGCAGTGTCGGCCCCCAACCAGAAGACCAGCGCATTCACATCACGATTTATTTGCGTACCCTGGGCGTTGCCTTCACCGTCACCTTGATGTGCATCTTGCTGGGCTTTCCGCTGGCTTATTTGCTGGCCCATTTGCGCGATAAGACAGCCAACCTGTTGTTGATCTTGGTGCTGCTGCCGTTTTGGACTTCGCTATTGGTGCGCACTACGGCCTGGATGGTCGTGCTGCAAAAAGAAGGTGTGCTCAATTCGTTCTTGCAGTTCTTGCATGTCATTTCCGAACCTCTGCCTTTGGTGCACAACCGCTTCGGCGTGGTGGTGGCCATGACGCATATCTTGCTACCGTTTATGGTGCTGCCCATGTACTCGGTAATGCGGCAAATACCGGTCTCTTATGTGCGCGCCGCCCGCTCTTTAGGCGCGGGCCCGTTGACTGCTTTTTTCCGGGTTTACCTGCCGCAATGCATTCCCGGTCTCGGTGCCGGTGCATTGCTGGTGTTTATTCTGGCGCTGGGCTACTACATCACACCGGCACTGCTTGGCGGCTCCACCGACCAGATGATCAGCTACTTTGTGGCCGACAACATTCTCCATTTGCTCAATTGGGGTTTGGGGTCTGCGCTGGCTGCCATTTTGCTGGCTGCGG
>JBBAPY010000050.1:0-15258 GCA_040400635.1 Rhodoferax sp. | reverse complement strand
AAAGCGCCCCGCATCCAAGGCTTCCCGCACCTCGCGCATCAGGTTCAGGTAATAGTGCAGGTTGTGGATGCTGGCCAGCATAGGCCCGAGCATTTCGCCGCAGCGGTCCAAATGGTGCAGGTACGCGCGACTGAATCCCTCTCGTCCACCGTCCTCCCAGGAAACTCCACTGCTGCCTGCGCAGGCATAGCAACTGCAGCTGGTGTCCAGTGGTTGGGCATCGCTTTTGTGGCGGGCATTGCGGATTTTCAAGTCACCGTAGCGGCTAAACAAAGTACCGTTGCGCGCATTGCGCGTGGGCATGACGCAGTCAAACATATCGATGCCGTTTTGCACCCCGGCGATCAAGTCCTCGGGCGTACCCACGCCCATCAGGTAACGCGGTTTGTGCTGCGGCAGCCGCGGCGCGATGTGTTCCAGTATGCGCATCATGTGGTCCTTGGGCTCGCCCACCGACAGCCCGCCTACTGCGATGCCCGGAAAGTCCAGCGCCTCCAAACCGGCAAGCGACTCCTCGCGCAAGTGCTCGAACATGCCCCCTTGCACGATGCCAAACAAGGCATTCGGATTTTCAAGGCGCGCAAACTCGGTCTTGCAACGCTGCGCCCAGCGCAAGCTCAGCTCCATGGACAAGCGCGCTTCGCGTTCGGTAGTAACTTGGCCCTTGGTAGCCGACTCCACCGACAAATACGGGGTGCACTCGTCAAACTGCATCACGATGTCTGAATTGAGCACCGTCTGAATTTGCATGCTCACTTCAGGGGTCAAAAACAGCTTGTCACCATTGACCGGCGATGAAAAACGCACGCCCTCTTCGCTGATTTTGCGCATCTGGCCCAGGCTCCAGACCTGAAAGCCGCCGGAGTCGGTGAGTATGGGCTTGTCCCATTTTTCAAACTGGTGCAAGCCGCCGAACTTTTCCATCACGTCCAGCCCCGGCCGCATCCACAAGTGAAAGGTGTTGCCCAGGATGATTTGCGCACCCATGTCGTGCAGGCTTTGGGGCATCACCCCTTTGACCGTGCCATAGGTGCCCACCGGCATAAAGATGGGGGTTTGTACATAGCCGTGGTTCAGCCGCAAACGCCCCCGGCGCGCCAGGCTGCCCAGGTAGGCGCCCTCGGGGCGGGCGGGATCTCGGGCAAGCACGTCAAATTCAAGCATGGAGCAATTCTAGGTCGGGTACTTGCGGCAACGCTTTGCTTTATTTATACTTTGCTTTACTTTTTATAAAGTAAAGGAAGAAGAAATGTCGGAAATAGCAGAAGTAGAGGCTATTGTCTCTAGCAAAGGCCAAGTCACCTTGCCTGCCGCCATGCGCGCCAAGTTGGGCATCAAACCGGGCTCGCATATTCATTTTGAATTGCGAGGCGCTGAATTGGTTATCAAGCCGGAATTGCCCATCAGCGCCTACTACGGAATGCTCAAAGGCTATGAACTGGGCGATATTGAGCCTGAAAAAGAGCCAGACCGGGAGTTTTGAGTGAACTTGGTTGACTCCTCCGGTTGGATTGAATTTTTCCAAGCCGGTGGCAATGGCCCCGTCTTTAAGCCGGTCATCGAAGACCGCAATTCCCTGCTGGTGCCCACCATCGCCCTATTTGAAGTCCACAAAGTACTCAGCCGCCGCCTGGCTGCCGATCTGGTGGAGCGCTGCCTGAACGTCATGCGCCTGGGCCGTGTACTGGATTTCACCGACGCCCGCGCAGTATCCGCATCGCAGATCGCGGTGCGCCACCAACTGGCCATGGCCGACGCTGCGATGTACAGCATGGCGCAAGAATTCGGAGCTACTTTCTGGACGCAGGACGCCGATTACCAAGGCTTGGTGGGGGTGCGCTACTTCCCAAAGACCTAAGCCGATGCTTGCGTGGCGCGCGCCAACAGCATCGCGTCGCCGTAACTGAAAAACCGGTATTCCTGCGCTATCGCGTGGCGGTAAAGGGCGCGGATGTGCTCATACCCGGCAAAAGCGCTTACCAGCATCATCAGGCTGGATTTGGGCAAATGAAAGTTGGTCACCAACAAGTCCACCAACTGAAATGCAAAGCCCGGCGTGATAAATATCTGCGTATCTCCCTGCGCCTGACCGGTCGCCGCCCAGGACTCCAGGCTACGCACCGTGGTCGTGCCCACGGCTACCACCCTGCCACCACGGGCTTTGCAATCGGCAATCGCTAGCTGCGTCTCGGGTGGCACCTGGTACCACTCGCTGTGCATACGGTGCTCGGCCAGGTTTTCGGTTTTGACCGGCTGGAAGGTGCCCGCGCCCACATGCAGCGTGACGTAAGCCGTGCGCACGCCGCGCGCTTGCAAAGCTGCCAATAAGGCCTCGTCAAAATGCAGTGCGGCCGTGGGCGCAGCCACCGCACCGGGCGCTTTGGCAAAGACCGTCTGGTAGCGCTCGGCGTCCTGCGCTGCATCGGCGTTTTCGCCTTGCTGCTGGCGCTCAATATAGGGAGGCAAAGGCATATGGCCGTGGCGCTCCATGAGCGTGTAAGGGTCATCGCCCGCGTTATTCGACAGCACGAAACGGAACAGTGGCCCATCCGCATCCGGCCAGCGGCCGAGCAAGGTGGCACACAAACCATCGGCAAAACCAGACGCGCTATGCAAAGCCACGGTAGCCCCGATCTCGGGTTTTTTGCTTACCCGCATATGCGCCGCGACCTGGTTGCCGCCCAGCACCCGCTCTACCAGTAATTCCAGCTTGCTACCGGTCGGCTTTTCGCCAAACAAGCGCGCCTTGAGCACGCGCGTGTCGTTCATGACCAACAAGTCACCCTCGCTCAACGATTGAGGCAGGTCGCGAAAAATCCGGTCCACCGGCGGGCTGTGGCTTGCGTCCAACAACCTTGAGCCGCTGCGCTGTGGGACCGGTTGCTGCGCAATCAAATGCGCGGGCAAATCAAAATCAAAATCGCTGAGGGTGTAGGTCGAAGACACGGTGCTTGAGGGCCGGACGGACCCGTTCCAAGTAAAGAGGCCGCGATTGTGGCATGGGTGTCACACTGGTCGCCTGCTCTGCTATTGTTGCCCCATGAGCCCCCCCGCCGACCGCAAAGCGCAAGCGCCTGCGCCCAAGTCCGCGCCCCAAAAGGCGCTGGAGAAGCTGGGACTGCTGCGCGATATCGACCTGGCCCTGCACCTGCCGCTGCGCTACGAGGACGAGACGCGCATCCTCAAGCTGCGCGACGCGCGCGAGGGCGATACCCTGCAAATCGAAGCGCAGGTGACGCACCAGGAAGTCAGCTACCGCCCGCGCCGCCAGCTGGTGGTAACCGTTGACGACGGCTCGGATACCTGCACGCTGCGCTTTTTCAACTTTTACCCGTCCATGCAAAAAGCCCTAGCGGTGGGCCAGCGGCTGCGCATAAGGGGCGAAATCAAAGGCGGCTTTGCCGGTTGGACCATGCTGCACCCCACGGCGCGCCCGGCCGGCGGCGAACTGCCCAGCGCGCTCACGCCGGTGTACCCCACGGTGGCGGGTCTGCCACAAGCCTATTTGCGCAAAGCGGTGCTCGGCGGCCTGGCACGCGCCGAGCTGTCCGACACTTTTGCCCCTGGCGATCTGAGCCCGCTCAACCCACAAGCCCAAGGCGGCTTGTGGACGCTGCACGAGGCGCTGGCGTTTTTGCACCACCCGCGCCCGGACGTGGCCATCGACACCTTGATGGACCACAGCCACCCCGCTTGGCAGCGCCTGAAGGCCGAGGAATTGCTGGCGCAACAGCTCTCGCAACTGCAAGCCCGCCGGGCCCGCGCTGCCTTGCGAGCGCCCGTGCTGCTGCCCGACACCACCCCTGGGGCGCTGCGCCAGCGCCTGCATGCCGCTCTGCCTTTTGCCCTTACCGGTGCACAGGCGCGTGTTAGCGACGAGATCGCTTTGGACATGGCGCGCCACACGCCGATGCACCGTCTGCTGCAAGGCGATGTGGGCGCGGGCAAAACCGTGGTGGCTGCGCTGGCGGCAGCGGTTTGCATTGACGCGGGTTGGCAGTGCGCGTTGATGGCGCCCACCGAAATATTGGCCGAGCAGCATTTCCGCAAACTGCTGGCTTGGCTGGAGCCCTTGGGCATTACCACCGCCTGGCTAACCGGCACGCAAAAGACCAAGGAGCGACGCGCCATGCTGGAAATTATTGAAAACGGCCAGGCGCAGTTGGTAGTGGGCACGCACGCCATCATCCAGACCAAGGTGCATTTCAAAAATTTGGCGCTGGCGGTGATCGATGAACAACACCGTTTTGGCGTGGCCCAGCGTCTGGCGCTGCGCAGCAAATTGCAGCACGAAGCCATGGAGCCGCATATGCTGATGATGACGGCTACGCCCATACCGCGCACCTTGGCCATGAGCTATTACGCCGACCTGGACGTGTCCACGCTGGACGAATTGCCACCGGGGCGCACGCCCATCGTGACCAAAGTGCTGGCCGAAAACCGACGCGCCGAGGTGATTGAGCGCATACGCGCGCAAGTGGGGCAAGGGCGGCAGGTGTATTGGGTTTGCCCGCTCATTGAAGAGAGCGAGATGCTCGACCTCAGCAATGCCACCGCCACCCATGCTGAACTCAGCGCTGCCTTAGAAGCGCCTGACGGTACACACCAAGTCGGCCTCCTGCACTCGCGCCTGCCGCCTGAAGAAAAAAAAGCCGTGATGGGGCAGTTTGTGGCCGGCCAGATCGCGGTGCTGGTTAGCACCACGGTGATCGAAGTGGGCGTCGATGTGCCCAATGCCTCGCTCATGGTGATTGAAAACGCGCAGCGTTTTGGCCTGTCGCAGCTGCACCAATTACGCGGGCGCGTGGGCCGGGGCGCGGCCGCTTCGGCCTGTTTGCTGCTTTATTCGACCGGCGAAGCGCCGCGATTGGGCGAGGCCGCGCGCGAGCGCCTCAAAGCCATGGTGGAAACCAACGACGGTTTTGAAATCGCCCGCCGCGACCTGGAGATTCGCGGTCCCGGAGAATTTTTAGGCGCCCGCCAGTCGGGCGATCAAATGCTGCGCTTTGCCGACCTGGCGCAGGACACTGCGCTGCTCGCCTGGGCGCGCAAAGAAGCCCCCCTGCTGTTGGAGCGTCACCCGGCGCTGGCCGCCAAACATGTGCAGCGCTGGCTGGGCAGCAAGGCTGAATTCCTGAAGGCCTGAAGGCCGCCGTGGCCCTGCGCGGATAATGCGCGCATGACGCTGACCGAACTTAAATACATCGTGGCTGTGGCACGCGAACGCCACTTTGGCAAAGCCGCCGACGCGTGTTTTGTGTCGCAACCAACGCTATCTGTGGCAGTCAAGAAATTGGAAGAAGAGCTGGACGTCAAGCTGTTTGAGCGCAGCGCCAATGAGGTGAGCGTCACGCCCCTGGGCAAAGAAATCGTGCGGCAAGCGCAAAGCGTGTTGGAGCAGGCGGCGCATATCAAAGACATTGCCAAGCGCGGCAAAGACCCGCTGGCCGGTGCCCTCAAGCTAGGTGTGATTTACACCATCGCCCCCTATTTGCTACCGGATTTGGTGCGCCAGGTCATCACCCGCACGCCGCAAATGCCGCTGATGCTGCAAGAAAATTTCACCGTCAAACTGCTGGAGATGCTGCGCACCGGCGAAATCGATTGCGCCATATTGGCCGAACCCTTTCCCGATGCCGGGCTGGCAATTGCGCCCTTGTACGACGAGCCTTTTTTTGCCGCCGTGCCCAGTAGCCACCCACTGGCCAAACAAGACCATGTGACAGCGCAAGAGTTAAAAAACGAAACCATGCTGCTGCTGGGCAACGGCCACTGCTTTCGGGACCATGTGCTGGAAGTCTGCCCGGAATTCGCGCGCTTTTCCAGCGACACCGAAGGCATACGCAAAAGCTTTGAAGGCTCCTCGCTGGAGACCATCCAACACATGGTCGCCGCTGGCATGGGCATCACCCTGGTGCCGCGCCTGAGTGTGCCCGCGCAGGCCTTGCAGGTGCCCAAGCGACGCGACGCCAAATTGTTTGTCAAATACCTGCCGGTGCAGGACGGCAAAGGCATCGCCCCACCCACCCGCCGTGTGGTACTGGCCTGGCGGCGCAGCTTTACCCGCTACGAAGCCATCGCCTCCTTGCGCAACGCCGTCTATGCCTGCGAACTGCCAGGTGTGACACGGCTGTCTTAGCGAGCCGGGCCTGCACGCCTGCTACAACTATGGACCCGACTGTGCTGATGCCCGAGCGCCCTCAATGGCGTGAGCGCCTAAGCTTGTACCTGGACCTGATCCGCTGGAATCGGCCTGCCGGTTGGCTGCTGCTGCTGTGGCCAACGCTCAGTGCTTTGTGGCTGGCTAGCGGGGGATTTCCGGGTTGGCATTTGCTGCTGGTGTTCACGCTGGGTACGGTGCTGATGCGCAGCGCCGGTTGCTGTATGAATGATGTGGCCGACCGCGAGTTTGACCGCCATGTGCGCCGCACCGCGCAGCGCCCGGTAACCAGTGGCCGGCTGCAAGCGCGCCAAGCGCTGGCCGTAGGCGCGGTGCTGGCCTTGTTGGCCTTTGGCCTGGTGCTGACGACCAATACCACTACCGTCTATTTATCATTTGCAGCCCTGGCGGTGGCAATTGCCTACCCGTATGCCAAGCGCATGGTGTCTATGCCGCAGGCGGTGCTGGGGGTGGCGTTCAGCTTTGGCATACCCATGGCCTATAGCGCAGTGCAAGGTACGGTGCCCTGGACGGCGGCACTGCTGCTCTTGGGCAATCTGTTTTGGGTGCTGGCCTATGACACCGAATACGCCATGGTGGACCGGGACGATGACCTCCACATTGGCATACGCACCTCGGCCATCACTTTGGGGCGCTGGGATGTGGCGGCGGTGATGGTTTTTTATGCTGCTTACCTGGGCATCTGGGGGGCAATGCTGGCGCAGCAACTAAGGTATCCCGCTTGGATCGCCGCGCTAGCGGTGGCGGCGGCGCAAGCGCTGTGGCATTACCGGCTGATTCGCTTGCGCGAGCCCGACAAGTGTTTTACTGCTTTTAGGCAAAACCATTGGCTGGGCTTTGCGGTGTTTGTGGGCATTGCGCTGAGCCTGCCTTGGTAGCGCGCCTGCGCCTTCAAGCGCCCGCAGACGCCGCGCTGGGTAGAGCGCCTACTCCAGCACCTACACGCCAAAGATACGCGCCAGGCGCACGCCAAAACCTTGTATCCAAGGCGCTACATAGCGCAGGCGCGGGCGCTTGGCTTCGCAGGCCTTCACGATAGCGGCGACCACCGAATCCGTGCTTTTGGCTTCCAAAAAGCTGAAAGTGCGCTTTTCCTCGGCCTGCATTTTTTCTTTTTGGTCATGAAAGTAGGAATCCGGGCCCATCCAAGCGTATTTGCTGGCCGTCATGCTTTGGTTAAAGCCGGTATGAATGGCGCCGGGCTCGACCACGCAGACCGCAATACCCTTGCCCAGCTGGTCCATTTCGGCACGCAAGCCCGCTGCCGCTGCCGATAGCGCGAACTTGGTCATAGAGTAGGGCATGACAAAGGGAAACGGCACGCGCCCGGCTATCGAACTGATAAACACCACCGTGCCGCGCTGGCGCGCAATCATGCCGCGCAGCGCTACCTGCGTAAGCGCCAGGGTGGAAAACAAGTTCACCTCAAAAATGCGGCGCACCCGGTCGATGTCTACTTCGGCCAGTGAGCCTGATTCACCCAGGGCGGCGTTATTCACCAACACGTCAACCTCGCGCCCGGCGATCCACGCGCGGTCTCCTACGTCGGTGATGTCCAGTTTAAAGACCTCCATGGCCACTGCGCGCGCAGCGCATTCCTGGCGCAAGGCCTGGGCTTGGTCTTCGTTGATCGTCGTAGCCAGCACCTTATGGCCGCGTGCGGCCAGGGCAAACGCGGCGTCACGGCCAATGCCTGTGCCGGCGCCCGTGATAAGAATGGTCTTGCCCATGGTTTGGATTTCCTAGAAATAAGAACAGCGAGGCATTTGCATGCGCCGCTGCTTGAGGGGCACCCAGCGATAGGTGCCGCAAGTTGAAAAACGTGTAACTGGCCGGGAAAAGGCGTTTGACCCGCTTAAGCCCTATTACCAGCGCTTAAGCGGATCCTGCGCGCTTACAGGGGGATTTATTTGGCCTTCAGACACTCGCTCATGAATTTTTTCCGCTCGTCGCCTTTGAGCTCTTTGGTCTTGGCGTCGGCGTTGCAAGTCTTCATTTTGTTTTGCTGGGGCGTGCCGGCTTCGGATGCTGCAGGTGCCGGTGCCTTGGCGCTTAGGCACTCGCTCATGAATTTTTTACGCTCGTCGCCTTTGAGCTCTTTGGTTTTGGCTTCGGCATTGCAGGCGCCCATTTTGTTTTGCTGGTCACTGGCGGCAACTGCGCTACCTCCAGCGAAAGCCAAGCAAAGCGATAGCGCCACAAATATATTTTTCATACAAACCTCCTTGAGTTAAATCAACAAACCGCCTGCGCGGTGACAGCAATCCTCGCTGCCGACGCCAGCATACAACGGCTGCGTAACAGTGCAAAGGGGCGCTGACACCTAGGTTGCTATTTCTTGACGGCGCACAAGCAAAAGCCGTATCCGGCGCCCTACGCTGGCGAAGCGGCAAGGACCTCCCCCTAAAATCGCCGCCATGCCCTCCGTCAAATCCGAACTTCTGGCAGCGCTGGCCGCTTCGCTGGAAACCCTGCTCCCCGGCGCAGGCAGCCAAGCAGCCCTTGAATCGCCCAAAGTCGCCGCCCATGGCGACTTCGCCAGCACCGCCGCCATGCAATTGGCCAAGCCCCTCAAAAGCAATCCGCGCCAGGTCGCAGAGCAATTGCGCGCCCTGCTCCTAGCGCAAGCCGCTTTTGTGCAGTGGGTGCAGGACATTGACATTGCCGGGCCCGGCTTTATCAATATGCGCCTGCTCCCTAGCGCCAAGCAAGAAGTCGTGCGCGATGTTTTGCAAAGCGAAGCGGGCTTTGGCACGCACGAGTCCAACGGGCAACGCGTGCTGGTGGAATTTGTGTCGGCCAATCCGACCGGGCCTTTGCATGTCGGCCATGGCCGCCAGGCTGCGCTGGGCGATGCGATTTGCAATTTGCTACACACCCAGGGCTGGGACGTGTACCGCGAGTTTTATTACAACGACGCCGGTGTGCAAATCAACACCCTGGCCACCAGCACCCAGTTGCGCGCGCGCGGCCTGCGCCCGGGCGACCCAGGCTGGCCCACCGACCCCGAAGACCCAGCGAGCAAAGGTTTTTACAACGGCGATTACATCGCCGATATTGCTGAAGATTTCAAAGCCGCTAAGACGGTGGTGTCGGATGACCGGCAATTTACCGCCAGCGGCGATATGGAAGACTTGGACAACATCCGCGAATTTGCGGTGGCCTATTTGCGCCGTGAACAAGACCTGGACCTCAAAGCCTTTGCCCTTCACTTTGACAACTACTACCTGGAGAGCAGCTTGTACAGCAGCGGGCGGGTAGCGGCCGCGGTGGAGAAATTGCAAGCGGCCGGCAAGACCTATGAGCAGGACGGCGCACTTTGGCTGCGCTCGACCGACTACGGCGACGACAAAGACCGCGTGATGAAAAAGCGCGACGGTAGCTTCACCTATTTTGTGCCGGACGTGGCCTACCACATCGCCAAATGGGAGCGCGGTTTTAGCAAAGTGGTCAACATCCAGGGCACCGACCACCACGGTACGATTGCCCGCGTGCGTGCCGGTTTGCAGGCGGCCGGCGTCGGCATACCGCAGGGCTACCCGGACTATGTGCTGCACACCATGGTGCGCGTGGTGCGCGGTGGCGAGGAAGTCAAGATTTCCAAACGTGCCGGCAGCTATGTCACTTTGCGTGACCTGATTGAATGGACCAGCGCCGATGCCGTGCGCTTTTTCCTGCTCAGCCGCAAGCCCGACACCGAATACACCTTCGATGTGGACCTGGCGGTGACCAAAAACAACGACAACCCTGTTTATTACGTGCAGTATGCGCATGCGCGCATTTGCTCGGTACTGGCGGCCTGGGGCGGCGACAGTGCGCAGCTGGCGAGCGCCGACCTGAGTCCACTGGTCAGCCCGCAAGCCCAGGCGCTGATGCTGCTGCTGGCCAAATACCCCGATATGCTGAGCGCTGCCGCGCAAGACTTTGCACCGCATGATGTGACTTTTTACCTGCGCGAGCTGGCCGCTTGCTACCACAGCTATTACGATGCAGAGCGCATCCTGGTGGACGAGGAGCCGCTGCGCATGGCGCGGCTGGCGCTGGTGGCTGCTACAGCGCAGGTACTGCACAATGGACTGGCGGTGCTGGGGGTAAGCGCACCGCGCAAAATGTAGTTATTCAAGGTAGCAAGACATGCAAAGACAACGCGGCGGAACCTTTCTGGGTTTTGTATTAGGACTGGTGGTCGGCCTGGGCATTGCCTTTGGCGTGGCGCTTTACGTCACCAAGGTGCCTCTGCCTTTTATGAGCAAAGGCCAGACCCGCAGCGCGGATCAGAACGACGCTGAAGCCAAAAAGAACAAAGACTGGGATCCCAACGCCCTGATTACCGGTAAACCAGCACCCAAAGCCACCGCCCCTGCCGACGTTGCAAGCGGCGGTGTGCCGCCCTCACCAGCGCCTGCTCCCGCCACGCCTACACCACCAGCGGCCGCCGCAGACCCCATCGGCGCCCTGGCCAACGCCAAAGCTGCGTCTTCGGCCATGCCAACGGGCCAAATTTCTTATTACGTACAAGTAGGCGCTTTTCGTGCGTCAGACGATGCGCAGAGCCAGCGCGCCAAGCTCTCGCTCACCGGCGTGGAAGCGGTAGTGACCGAGCGCGAGCAAGGCGGACGGCCGATTTACCGCGTGCGCGTGGGCCCGTTTGAAAAGGTTGAAGACGCCGAACGCACCAAAGACAAATTGGACAAGGCCGGCACAGACACGGTGTTGGTCAAAGTGCAGCGCTAGCAGGGACACTGGCGCAATTTTTATTTTTCGGAGCATGTATGACACCCACCCGGCGTAATTTTGGACAACAAGCCATGGCGGGCTTGATCGCCTTGCAGGCACCAGCCATTGCCTTGGCCCAATTCAAAAAGCCGGTAGCCGGCACGGACTACCAGGTGCTCGATGCGCCTGCGCCGGTAGAGGCGCCGGCCGGAAAAATCGAGGTGGTGGAGTTCTTTTGGTACAACTGCCCGCACTGCAATGCTTTTGAGCCCACGCTGGCCGATTGGGTGAAAAAATTGCCCAAAGACGTCGCTTTCCGGCGCGTGCCGGTGGCTTTCAATGAAAGCTTCGTGCCGCAGCAAAAACTTTTTTACGTCTTGGAATCCTTGGGTCTGCTCGATAAGCTGCACGCCAAGGTGTTTGCTGCCATTCACGTCCAAAAGCTCAACTTGTCCAAGGCCGAGGCCATTGTCGAATGGGTAGGTAAAAACGGCGTCGATCAGGCCAAGTTTGTGAAAGAGTACAACAACTCCTTTGGCGTAGGCACCAAAGTGCAAAAAGGCTCACAACTGCAAAACGCCTACAAGGTCGAAGGCGTTCCCGCCTTAGGTGTGGCTGGCCGTTTTTACACCGACGGCACCATGGCGCGCAGCATGGAGCGGGCGCTGCTGGTGGTGCAATCACTGGTGGATGACCAGCGCGGGCGGCGCGCCTAAAGCCTAGGCGGCGCGGGGTAGCGCCGCAAAACTTTGCACAAATAGCCAAAGTCGCTTGGGCTTTGAATATGCGGTGGATAGAATGCACGAATAATGCTTTCAGCAATTTTCGTGCCTTTATGAAACACACCTTAATCCTTTGCGCATTGCTTGGTACCGGACTACTGCCAAGCGCCTGGGCTGAAAAAGCCGACCGCAACAAGCCCATGCAAATAGAGTCCGACAGCATGCGCTATGAGGACGCGCAGCAACTCACGGTATTTGCCGGAAAAGTCGTCGCCACCAAAGGTACTATCGTGATCCGTGGCGCCAAAGTCGAAGTGCGTGAGGATCCCGAGGGCAACCAACACGGCACTGTCACCGGCACACCCAAAGATCGCGCCTTTTTCCGGCAAAAGCGCGAAGGCGTGGACGAATTTATCGAAGGCGAAGCCGAAACCCTGATTTACAACGGCAAAACCGATACGGTGCGCTTTGAAACCAATGCGATGATGCGCCGTTTTCGAGGCAGCACCCTGGCAGACGAGGTGACCGGCGCGATCATTAATTACGAAAACAGCACTGAAAAATTCTCGGTCGACGGCAGCGCAGTCGGTGCCGCACCGGGCCGCGTGCGTGCAGTGATCACGCCCAAGCCGGCCAAAACCCCATGAAATCCGATAGCGCTTCCGTGCTGCAAATGGGTTCCAAGGCGGCCCAGACGGGGGCGGCCCAAAACACGGCCATCGGCGTGCTGGAAGCGGGCCAGCTGCAAAAGTTCTATGGCGCACGCAAAGTGGTGCAAGACGTGTCCATGTCGCTGCGCACCGGCGAAGTGGTGGGTTTGCTCGGTCCCAATGGCGCGGGCAAGACCACTACTTTTTACATGATCGTGGGCCTGCTGCGCGCCAGCGCCGGCAGCATCAGGATCGATGGTCAGCCGATAGAACACATGCCGATTCACCGGCGCGCGCGTTTGGGCCTGGGCTATTTGCCGCAAGAGCCCTCGATTTTCCGCAAGCTCAATGTGCAAGACAATGTGCGCGCGGTGCTGGAGTTGCAGCGCGACGCCAAGGGCAAAGCCTTCTCCAAGGCGGACATCGAATCGCGGCTCACGGCTTTGTTGCAGGATTTGCGGGTCGAGCATTTGCGCCTGTCGCCCGCGCTCTCGCTGTCGGGCGGCGAGCGCCGCCGCGTCGAAATCGCCCGCGCGCTGGCTACGCAGCCGCGCTTTATTCTGCTGGACGAGCCCTTTGCCGGTATCGACCCGATTGCAGTCATCGAAATTCAGCGCATCATCAACTTCCTCAAGAGCCGCAACATTGGCGTCTTGATCACCGACCACAACGTGCGCGAAACCCTGGGTATTTGCGACCACGCCTACATCATCAGCGAGGGCCGGGTGCTGGCCCAGGGCCTGCCGTCCGAGATCGTCGAGAACGCCGAGGTGCGGCGCGTCTATCTGGGCGAAAACTTCAGGATGTGAGGCCATGAAGCAAGGCCTGTCGCTACGCGTCTCGCAGCATCTGGCGCTCACGCCCCAGTTGCAGCAATCGATACGCCTGCTGCAACTCTCCACCCTGGAGCTGTCGCAGGAAATCGAGCAAATGCTCGAAGCCAATCCTTTCCTCGAAATGGACCACGAAGCCGCCGAACGCGAGCAATTTGGCTTGGAACAAGTCGACACCCTAGTCAGCCAGGGCGACCGGCTCAGCGAGGCGCCCACGCCCACGGTCAGCGATTACAGCAACACGGTAACGAGCGACAGCACACGCGACGAGGAAGCCACGCCGCTATCGGCCGAGCCTGGCGGCGATGACGCCATCAGCTGGGAAGGCGATGGCACCACGGAAACCACCCCCGACGACGGTGAATGGGGAGGGGACGCCAAAGCCAAATCCAACAACCTGGGCGACGACGAAGACAAAGACGCCACCGAACTGGCGCGGGTGCAAGAGTCCTTGCAAGCGCATTTGCACCGCCAGGCGCTGCGCTTGCGCTTAAGCGACAGCGACCAGGCAGCGCTGCGCTTTTTGATCGAATCACTCAATGACGACGGCTATCTGGAAGACACCCTAGAAAGCCTGGCCCAGGGTCTGGCCGGTGATGACTATGAGCAAGTAGAAGACCTGGTGCACCACTTCACCGTGGCGCTTGGGCTCTTGCACAGCCTGGACCCGGTGGGCGTGGGCGCGCGCGACCTGGGCGAATGCCTGCGCTTGCAAATTGCCGCGCTGTTGGCCAGTTGCCGCGCCGAGCTGGACGAGGACGACTACCCGGTGGACCCGGCCGATGACGACGACGAGACCGCCATCCTGCGCCACCGCGCCGAGGTGCTGGAAGTGGGGCTGCGCATTTGTCAGCAGCCCCTGGATTTGCTGGCCCGACGCGACATCAAGCGCCTGGTGCAGCTTGGCGTGGGCAGCGATACCTTGGTGCGCGAAGCGATTGCGCTGATTGCGCGCCTAGAGCCCAAGCCGGGTCGGCGTTTTGTCGATGTGGAGCGCAACATCATCGTGCCCGATGTGCTGGTGACCGCCATCCACAAAGAAGGCATGACGCCGCGCTTTCGGGTACAGCTCAACCCGGAAGTGATGCCGCGCCTGCGGGTGCACGATATTTACGCCAATGTGCTGCGCAACCACAAAGCCAGCTCCAGCCACGCCGGTTTGCAGCAACGCTTGCAAGAGGCGCGTTGGTTCATCAAAAACATCCAGCAGCGTTTTGACACTATCTTGCGCGTCAGCACCGCGGTGGTGGAGCGGCAAAAAAACTTCTTTACCCATGGCGAGCTGGCCATGCGTCCGCTGGTGTTGCGCGAGATCGCCGAAGAGCTGGGCCTGCATGAATCGACCATCAGCCGCGTCACCACCGCCAAGTACATGGCCACGCCCTATGGCACGTTTGAGCTGAAATATTTTTTCGGCTCCGGCTTGGACACCGAGTCCGGCGGCAGTGCCTCCAGCACCGCGGTGCGCGCCATCATCAAGCAATTTATCCAGGCCGAAAGCCCCAAAAAGCCGCTCAGCGATAACCAGTTGTCCGAGATGCTCAAAGAGCAAGGTATTGAATGCGCACGCCGCACCGTGGCCAAATACCGCGAAGGCCTGAAGATCGCGCCAGCCAGCTTACGCAAAGCGCTGTGAGCGCACCCCGCCACGCTCTCCACAACGCGCCCCGGCGCAGCACCACGGCATGAACCAGTTACAGATTTTTTTACCCTGCGCCGCCGGCGTGGAAGACTACTTGTGCGGCGAGGTGCAGACGATTACCGACTTGCCTGCGCAGTCGATTCAGCGCTGGCGCGGTGGGGTGATGCTGCAAGGCTCGTGGCGCGCGGTGTTGCTGCTCAATCTGCATTGCCGCTTAGCGCAGCGGGTGATGGTGCAGCTGTCCCTGACGGACTACCGCAGCGAACAAGACTTGTACCGCGCCGCCGCTGCGGTGGCCTGGGAAATTTGGTTCACACCCAAGCAAAGCATCAAGGTGGAAGTGACGGCGCAGCACAGCCCGCTGACCTCGCTGAACTTTGCAGCCCTCAAAATCAAAGACGCGGTCTGCGACCGCTTTCGCGACAAAGCCCACGGCGTGCGCCCGGATGTAAATACCCGCTGGCCCGATGTGCGCATCTATGCCCACCTGACCACCGACAACTGTTCGCTCTAC
>JBBAPY010000049.1:0-15343 GCA_040400635.1 Rhodoferax sp. | reverse complement strand
TCTTTTTCTTCAGTTACTCAACGGCTTGGACAAAGGCAGTGCTTATGCCTTGATTGCCTTAGGCCTGACGCTGATTTTCGGCACCTTGGGCGTGGTTAATTTTGCGCATGGCGCTTTGTTCATGCTGGGCGGCTTTTGTGCGGTTGGCGTACAGATGCTGCTAAAGCTTTCGACCCAGGTGAAAGACGAGAGCATTCCCGGCCTGGAGATGATGGTGGACGTGCCCTACCTGCAAGTCTGGTTTGGGGATGCCGGAGCGCAAATCATCAGCTTTGCGGTGCCGATTTCCGTCATCCTAGCCATCCCCTTGATGTTGCTGGTGGGGGTGGTGATGGAACGCGGCTTGATACGGCATTTTTATCACCGCACGCATGCGGATCAGATTTTGGTGACCTTTGGCCTGGCCATCGTGCTGCAGGAGCTGATTAAAAGTTTTTTTGGTGCCACGCCTATCCCCGTGCCGGCGCCGCAGATGCTGACCGGTAGCGCCAACATTGGCGAGTGGCTGGGGATGGGCGCTGGAGTAAGTTACCCCTGGTGGCGCCTGGTGTATTTTTGCTTTTCTACCGCCGTCATTACCATGGTGTTTGCATTCTTGCAATTCACCACCTTTGGCATGGTAGTGCGCGCGGGCATGCGCGACCGCGAAACCGTTGGCCTTTTGGGTATCCATATTGAACGGCGCTTCACCATTGTTTTCGGCATCGCGGTGGTGGTAGCCGGTATTGCAGGCGCCATGTACACACCTATCGTGTCGCCTAATTACCGCATTGGCATGGACTTTTTGGTCTTGTCCTTTGTGGTGGTGGTCGTGGGCGGTATGGGATCGTTGCCCGGTGCGGTGGCATCCGGGTTTTTATTGGGCATCTTGCAATCTTTTGCCTCGATGAATGAAGTCAAACAGCTCATTCCCGGCATCGACCAAGTCATTGTCTACTTGGTGGCAGTGGTCATTTTGCTGACCCGTCCGCGTGGCTTACTGGGCCGCAAAGGCGTGATGGAGGACTGATGATGAATACACAGGCACAACAAGACCGCTGGTTACTAATCGGCTTCACCCTGGCCCTTCTGGCCGGCCCTATATTGCTCAAACCCTTCGGGGCCGGTTACCCGGACTTGCTGCAAAAATTTTGTATCTTCGGAATTTTCGCGGTCGGCTATAACATTCTGTTTGGACTGACGGGCTACCTGTCCTTCGGTCATGCGGCGTTTCTGGGTATTGGCTCTTATACAGCGGTTTGGAGCTTCAAACTGCTGACCATGAACGTGTTACCCGCCATCATTCTGAGCGTTTTTATGACCGCCCTGTTTGGTCTGGTGATCGGCTACCTCTGCTTGCGTCGCTCGGGCATTTACTTCTCGATTTTGACGCTGGCCTTTGCCCAAATGGCCTACAACATGGCGTATTCGGTGCTCACGCCCATCACCAACGGCGAGACCGGTTTGCAGTTGGTCAAAGGGGACCCGCACGTTCTGGACCGATGGTTTGGCGTGCCCGTGGTGGAGGGCATCCCGTCTACCAATTTCTTTGGTATTTCCATGGTGGGTTATAGCGGGTTTTATTTTTGTGCGGCCCTGTTGATTTTGAGCTTTTATGGGGCGATGCGTTTGACCCGCTCGCCCTTTGGCCTCATGCTCAAAGCCATCAAGTCCAATCAGAACCGGCTGAAGTACACCGGCGTCAACACCCGTTCATACGCCTTGATCGCCTTTGTAATCAGCGGCTGCTACGCCGGTTTGGCCGGCGCCCTGCTGGCAGTGACGGATCCGCTGGCGGGCGCTGACCGCATGCACTGGTCTGCCTCGGGGGAGGTGGTGCTGATGACTATTTTGGGCGGCGTCGGCACTTTGTTAGGCCCGGTGATTGGCGCGGGCGTGATCAAGTATTTAGAAAATATTTTCTCCTCCTTTAACGAGCAGATATTGAACAGCGTCTTTGGCTTCCTGCCCGACGCTATTGAACACCCCGTAGTCAAGTTCGTGGGCTTATTTGTCGGCGAAGGATGGGAGCTGACATTAGGGGTGTTGTTCTTAGTGTTGATTATTTTTGTTCCGGGAGGTCTGATGCAAGGCTTTCAAAGTCTGCAGCGTCGCATCTTTCCGGCGCAGCCGTCTCCCCTTGCTGATGCGACCCGAGGAGCACACTAATGGCCGCACTTGAAGTCTCTGGTTTGAAGAAAAGTTTTGGCGGCCTCAAAGCGCTCAATGATGTCAACCTGTCCGTGCAATTTGGCACCGTGCACGCCATCATCGGACCCAATGGCGCGGGCAAGTCCACTCTGCTCAATGCCTTCGTAGGGCGTTTGATCCCGGACGAAGGCAGCGTCGTCTTCGACGGCATTTCGCTGGTCGGATTACAGCCGCATGAAATCAACCAAGCCGGTGTGGTGCGGGTATTTCAAACGCCGGAAATTTTTGGCGAATTGAGCCTCTTAGACAACGTGCTGATTCCAGCGTTCTCGCACCGCGACGGCGAATTTCAGCTCAACGGCTGGTCACGTGCCGCAGAGCAGGCGGCGGTTCACGAAGTGGCCAAACACATGCTCGAAGACGTGGGGCTTTACGCCAAGCGCAACATGATCGCCAACAGCCTGTCGCGCGGCGACAAACGCCGTCTGGAACTGGCCATGTGCCTGGCCCAGGAACCCAAGCTATTGTTGCTGGACGAACCTACCGCGGGCATGTCGCGGGCTGATACCAACAGCACCATCGACCTGCTGCAACGCCTGGGCGACGGCAAAGTCACCAAAATCATCATCGAACACGATATGCACGTGGTCTTCTCGCTGGCCGAAAAAATCAGCGTCATGGCCCAAGGCGCCATCATTGCCGAAGGCGCGCCTGACGCCATCAAAAATGACCCACGCGTGCAGGAAGCCTACCTCGGAGGAGCGCATCTGTGACCGCACCCAATGCTTATTTCTCGTGCAGCAATATGCACTCTTACTATGGCGAAAGCTATATCGTGCAAGGCGTGGGTTTTCAAATCCAAAAGGGTGAGATCGTCGCCTTGCTGGGGCGCAATGGGGCGGGCAAGACGTCTACCCTGCGCTCGATCGCCCGCCTGGACGCTCCCAAACTGCAACAAGGGGAGGTTTGGCTAGACGGCCAGCCATTGCACACCATGAGCGCTTACCAGGCGTCACGCCTGGGCGTGGGCCTGGTGCCCGAAGACCGGCGCATCATTCCCAGCCTGACGGTCGAAGAAAACCTGCAGTTGGCCCAGATTGAAAAGCCCATAGGCTGGTCCATAGAGCGTATTTACGACCACTTCCCGCGTTTGGCCGAACGGCGCAAACAAGAAGCCGTGACGATGTCTGGCGGCGAACAGCAAATGCTGGCCGTGGCCCGCGCGCTGGCGCGTGATGTCAAGCTTCTGCTGCTGGACGAGCCCTACGAAGGTCTGGCCCCAGTCATCGTGCGCGAGATCGAAAAAATCTTGCAAGAAATCAAAGCGCAGGGCTTTACCACCATCATCGTGGAGCAAAACGCGATTGCCGCTTTGCACTTATCCGACCGCGCGCTGATTCTGGACATGGGCGAAATCGTGTTTGACGGCACCGCCAAGGAAGTGATAGAAAACAGCGAATTGCGCCAGCAGTACTTGGCAATTTGAGGCGGAAAGTCCGGTGAAAGCAAGCTCAGAAAGATTCTTGCATGGGTAAGTCCTAAAACGATAGCGCTCAGTTAATCGTCTTCGCCACCTTCACCATTTGCACTGCGATGGCAGCGAACGCATTTTTCAAGATCAACGATGCCCTCCTCGCGGTGCTTGGAACGTACCCTATCTGGTGAGTGTTCGTGGCATCCGTAGCAGGTATAACTGCGGTAATCGCTTTTTGGATGGCATGTGCTGCATTCCACCTTGTGATCGCTGTCTAGCTCAAAATATTTGTCATGATCAAAAGTTGCAGGCTTCCAAGCGGTTTGCGAATGACACTCTCTACAGGAACCGACCGGGCTAGGATGCAATTTGTCTTTCGGCGACTTATGGCAGTTTTGGCATTGCTCGTGAACCGCATCAGTTAGTAAGGCATGAGAAAACGGCTTGCGATTGCGTAGCGTGAGTTTTGGGCCGGCATGATCGCTATGGCATGCCATGCAGTTTTGTTGAGCTAGTTCCTGATGAAAAGCGGCCTTGCCAGCCTTTGTGGGCAGATTCTGACCTTTGGTGCTTCTCAGTCCTATATCGGCAACTGCATGGCATCCAATACAAAGGGTGGTGGACGGACCACGCAGCGGTGCATGGCAGGCAAAACAGTCGGTAGCAATTTCCAAGTGCCCGGGCACTACCGCCCCAGGGCTAACCATGAGATGCGGATAGGCAAATACCAGCACCGCTGCCACCGCCAGGTTTAGCCAAATCAATATCCAGATCCAAGGCCGTGTCACTTCCATCCCCAAAAGAGGAATATCGCCACGATATGGCCCAAACCAAGCACTGCAAACGCCAGCGTTATCGGAAAGTGAACTGCGCGCCATTGTTTGACCACATCAAATGTCATGGTGTCCCAATAGATGTGTTCTTCGATCTGCTCCTTTGTTAAATCCTCCAGCACCATTGACTGTCGACTTTGCTCTAAGCCTTTGCGCACGCGCGCCAGCAAAAATTTGCCTGTTAATCCGCTGACAACATTAATTAGCAGCGCCACCACAGCGAGCCAAGCCAAAATTGAATTGAAATGGATGCCTGCATGAACCAGTATCAGCAATGAACCCGCCCACGCCATGTATTCATGCCTGCGAAGCAAGGTGCTGGGATTACCGGAGCTAATGATCTTGCGCTTGCGAAGGAAATATTTGAACGAGCCCAGAATCAGCATGAGTCCGGCTATGCCTAGATAGCGACCTACCCAGACCATATTGGAATAGTGCAACACCGCGTCCAAGAGAAGTGCAGCAGCCACCAATAACAGTAATGACCCCAGGAACGGGAGCACTTCACGGGTAAATAGACTGGATTTCATTGCTGTCAGATCCCAAGTACCAAGGCAGATGCAGGCCTGCCGACACACAGCAGGCATTGGCCAGGCAAGAGTTCGAAGTCAGGCGTATGCTCACAAAACACTTCACCGCTTAACAATGGCGTTGCACAACTACCGCAGCTACCTGAGCGGCAGCCAGACTCCACAGCGATGCCATGTGACTGAGCAAAATCCAACAAATTGGTTTGCCTGTGATTCCAGGCCAATGAACGCTGACTGGCCTTGAATCGAATCTCTAGCGCAGGCTGCGCTGTGGGCGCATTGATCGGGTCATCAGTCGATTGCTGAGCTGCTAAGCGAATGCTGGCCGGGCCAAAGGCTTCGAAATGG
Organism: Rhodoferax sp.; assembly: GCA_040400635.1. Classification (GTDB taxonomy): domain Bacteria; phylum Pseudomonadota; class Gammaproteobacteria; order Burkholderiales; family Burkholderiaceae_C; genus Allorhodoferax. Next base: position 10,028 of record JBBAPY010000049.1, on the reverse strand, counting down.
ATATCGCTAAGGGGCACACCCCACTGAGCCAGTGCAGGTACCAAACTCTCCATCATGGCGGTTGGGCCGCATACATAAAACTGGTGAGGCCCGTGAGGAAGCGTTTGTTTAAGCAAGGCTACATCGATTTGTCCGAAATAGTGGTTCTTATCGCTGAATGCTGAAGGGCGGGATATATCGCTATAAACCACGTGAAGAGCAAACTGCGGATTTTTTTCCGCCAATGCTTCAAGCACGGACTGAAAAGCGAGTTCTGTTAGGCTACGGACGCCATAGTACAAACTTACGACTCGACCGGGCTGGTGCTCTAGGCACCATAGAAGCATACTCATCATGGGCGTGATGCCGATGCCTCCCCCTATTAAGACAACAGGTAAGTTTCCAGCAGCCAAGAAGAACTTGCCTGCTGGCGCCATGACATTGAGCACCGAGCCGGCAATCACATTGTCATGAAAATAATTGGATGAAACGCCTGGGGCAATACGGCCAGGGTCCGCTGAAGCCACGCGCTTGACGGAAATTCGGTAATGCTTAGGATTGGGCGAATCCGACAGGGAATAGCAACGCGTTATGGCCTTCGCCGCCCGGCCATGCCCAGGTACTGCCAATTGAAATGTCAAATATTGGCCCGGTAAGAATGGCTTAAGCATCTGCCCATCGGCAGGAACTAGGTAGAAAGAGCAGACCTGCTTGGCCTCATCTTCAAATACTCCGCGCTCCACATGAAATCTGCGAATCCCTTGCCATCCCGCGAAGTGCTCCACGGACGTATCCGCAGAAGCGCTTGGCATTGAAAACTTGAATGAGGCCGCAACCGCCTTTTCAACATGTCTAAAGTTCAAACGATGTTGCCAGAACGCAATGCCCATCAGTACGCCTGCCTGGAACAGTAAGCCCAGCGCTATCCATAAAGACAGTTGAAATGTTGTCATTTATGGAAAGAATATTCCGATTGGCAAATACCAACTTGATATTTGTCAAGCATTACCGTCTGCGATTTCACCCGATGGGCAGCAAAATCCAGGGGCATTACCGCAACTTGTTCGCGTCCACTTCACGCCTGCACCGCACTGGAGCAGGCGCACGCCGTTTGACACCCATGCTTCGCTATGGGGCGGCTATAGGGTGGGACCTGATACCTCTGCTGCTTGGCGCTTTGTTGTCCCAGGTGACACGGGCTATAGCGCAGACTGCAAGACCATCCGCAGGCACAGACATACCTCGCTCAGCCCAGCCAAACCAAGCGCAACGCCAGCGCCGCAAATACCAAAGCGGCTGCACGGTTGAGGCTTTGCTGGGCGCGGGCCGATTCGCGCAGGCGCTGGCCAAAGCGCCCTGCCAGGGCGGCAATGCCGCCAAATACGAACAGCGTTGCCAGGCCGAAGCATGCGCCTAGTTGCACGACTTGCCATTGCACCGGACCCAAACCCGGATCAACAAACTGCGGCAAAAACGCCAAGAAGAAAATCGCCACTTTGGGGTTGCTGGCGTTCATGACGATCCCGCGCGCATAGGTTTGGCGGGCGCTCAGGCCTTGGGCGGCCTGGCCTTCAAGCAAACCGGTGGGCGCGCGCCAGGACAGCCAGGCTAACCAGAGCAAATACAGCGCGCCTGCGCCTTTTAGCGCGCCAAAGGCCAGCGGCGAGGCCGCAAGCAATGCCGCCAAGCCCAGCGCCACCGCCGCGGTGTGAAACAAGAGCCCGGTACACAAACCCAGCACCACCAGCACGCCCGCGCGCACACCGTGCTGGGCTGCATGCACCAGCACAAACACATTGTCCGGGCCGGGCGATAAGGCCAGCAACACGGACACGGAAAAAAACGCCAAAACGGTTTGCAAACTCAACATAGGCTTGCGTGGGTGGTTTCAGGCGCCAACCAGGCGCAGAGCCAGCCGGTTATGTTCTTCGACCAGCGGCCCGAGTTCCAGGCTGGCTAGCTGGCCCTCGCGCACCAGCACGCGCCCGCCGACGATGGTGTAGGCCGCGCCCTCGCTGGCGCACAGAAGCAAGCTGCCTACCGGGTCATGTACCGCACCGCCGGCAAATGCCAGGGTGCGTAAATCGAACAATGCCAAATCGGCGCACAGTCCGACGGAGATTTGCCCGATGTCGCTGCGCCCCAGTACTTGCGCGCCGCCGCGCGTGGCCAGGCGCAAGGCGTCGCGTGCGGTCATTTCCAGGGGGGCGCGGTCACAGCCAAAGACGGTGCCGCCTTGTCCGTCGCTAGCAGGCAGCTCTAAGGATTTGCGCAAGCGCGCCAGCAGCAATGCTTGGCGCGCCTCGCCCAGCATGTGCGCGCCGTCGTTGCTGGCGCTGCCATCCACGCCCAAGCCAACGGCCACGCCGGCGTCCAGCATGCGGCGCACTGGCGCAATTCCGCTGGCCAGGCGCATATTGCTGCATGGGCAATGCGCCACGCCGGTGCGGGTGGCGGCAAACAGGCTGATGCCGTGGTCGTCCAACTTGACGCAATGCGCATGCCAAACGTCATCGCCCAGCCAGCCTAAGTCTTGCGCATATTGCGCCGGGGTGCAGCCGAATTTTGCTAGGCTGTAGGCGACGTCGTGGTCGTTTTCCGCCAAGTGCGTGTGCAGGCGCACTCCACACTGGCGCGCTAGCGCCGCCGAATCTTTCATCAACTGCGCGCTGACGCTAAAAGGTGAACACGGCGCAACCGCTACTTGCGTCATCGCGCCATGGGCGCTGTCGTGGTAGCGCTCTATCACGCGCTGGGTATCTTTCAAAATCACGTCTTCGCGCTCCACCACGCTATCAGGTGGCAGGCCGCCTTGCGACTGTCCTACGCTCATGCTGCCACGGGTCGCGACAAAGCGCATGCCAATGGCGCGGGCCGCTTCGATGCTGTCGTCCAAAGTGACGTTATTGGGGTAGATGTACAAATGGTCGCTGCTGGTGGTGCAGCCGCTCATGAGCAACTCGGCCATGGCCAGCTGGGTGCTGGTGTAAATCATGTCCGGCGTCAGGCCCGCCCAGATCGGGTAGAGGCCGCGCAGCCAGCTAAACAGTTCGGCGTTTTGTACCTGTGGTATGGCGCGCGTGAGCGATTGGTACATATGGTGATGGGTGTTCACCAGGCCGGGGACCAGCAGATGCTGGCGCGCATTGATAACTTCGTCCGCCGTGTGGGGCATCTGTGAGGCCGGGCCAATAGCGGCGATCAGGCCGTCACGCACCAGCACCGAGGTATCACGCAGTTCATCGCCCGTGTCGTTTTGCGTCGCCACGGTGTGGGCGTTGTGGATCAACAAGGTGGACATGCGGCCATTGTGCCGTAGCGCTGCGAAGGCGATGCAGGCAACCCAGGCATCGGCTCGCTTTATGATGCCCAACATGCCTACCATCGCCGACCCCCCAGCGCTATTGCGCAGCCTCTTTGACGCCGCCGTGCAGGCCGCCCTGCCCCTGCACAAAACGGCCGCTTTTTTACCCGCGCCACCGCGCGGACGCACCCTCGTGCTGGGCGCAGGCAAGGCCGCTGGTGCGATGGCCCAGGCCGTGGAGGCGCTGTGGCCGCAAGACGCGCCATTAACTGGTTTGGTCGTGACACGCTACGGCCATACGCCGCCTCGCCCCGCCGATCTGGCGCAGCGCATCGAGGTGCTGGAAGCCTCCCACCCGGTGCCCGACGCAGCGGGCGAACACGCAGCGCAGCGCATTTTGGCGCTGACCCAGGGATTGACGGCAGATGATTTGGTGCTGTGTCTGATGTCCGGTGGCGCATCGGCCCTGCTGACGCTGCCCGCCCAGGGACTGACGCTGGCCGATAAGCAGCGCATCAACCAGGACTTGCTGCGTTGCGGCGCGCATATCGGCGAGATGAATTGCGTGCGCAAACACCTCTCGCGCATCAAAGGCGGGCGCCTGGGGGCGGCCTGTGCACCCGCGCGTGTCGTGACCCTGGCTATCAGCGATGTGCCCGGCGATGACCCTTCCACCATTGGCAGCGGCCCCACCGTGGGCGACGCCAGCACCTGCGCGCAGGCATTGGACATCGTGCAGCGCTACGGCATTGTGCTGCCGCCAGCGGTGCTACAGGCCTGGGCATCAGGCGCACTGGAAAGCCCCAAGCCCCAAGACGCTGCATTTGCAGGCCATGTGTTTCACCTCATCGCCACGCCACAGCAATCCTTGCAGGCAGCGGCCGAAGCGGCGCGCAGCATGGGGCTGAGCGCTTATGTACTGAGCGATGAAGTCGAAGGCGAATCCCGCGAAGTGGCGAAGGTGCATGGTGCCCTCGCACGCGCAGCGGCCAAGGGCCTGGGACCGTTTCACAAACCCTGCGTGCTATTGAGCGGCGGCGAAACCACGGTCACCATCGCGCCGCAAGCGCCGGGCCAAGCAAGCGGACGCGGCGGGCGTGCCGGCGAGTTCTGTATGGGCCTGGCGCAAACCCTGCAAGGCCAAGCTGGCGTTTGGGCACTGGCAGCAGACACCGACGGCATCGACGGGATAGAGGACAACGCCGGCGCCCGCCTCGCCCCCGACACCCTGCAACGCGCCGCCGCACTGGGCCTATCCCTGAGTGCCTACCAGCAGCGCAACGACGCCTACGGATTTTTCTCCGCCTTAGACGATCTGGTGGTCACCGGCCCTACGCATACCAATGTGAACGACTTTCGGGCTATTTTGGTGTTGTGACCCTCTGGGTCACTGCAAAGCCAGCAGCACATTTTCTGGCGTCGCCGGTGCAATCAACGCCACTGCTTGGGTACCTTCAACGGTCTGGGCGATTGCGTGGCGCAGCGCTTCATAGACGCTGATAGCCAGCATGAAGGGCGGCTCGCCTACGGCTTTGGAGCCGAAAACATTGTCCTCGCGGTTGGGCTCGGGCCACAAGGACACCTTGAAGTGCTCGGGTACATCACCCGAGGTAGGGATTTTGTAGGTGCTAGGCGCATGCGTGGTGAGCAGGCCTTTGCCGTTCCAGACCAGTTGCTCGCTGGTCAACCAGCCCATGCCTTGGACAAAGCCGCCTTCAATCTGGCCGATGTCCAGCGCCGGGTTGATGCTGCGGCCCACGTCGTGCAAGATGTCCACCTTAAGCACGCGGCTCTCACCCGTCAAGGTATCTATGACCACCTCGGTGCAGGCCGCACCATAGGCAAAGTAGAAAAAGGGTCGACCGGTCAGCGTGGTTTTGTCGTAATGGATTTTGGGCGTGCGGTAAAAGCCGTCGCTCCACAACTGGATGCGGTTGGCATAAGCCATTTGGACCACCTCATCAAACCCGCGCGTGGCCGTGGGCGAGCGCACGGCACCGCCGAAAAACTCCACCGCACCCGCACCGCAGCCGTCCAGTCCGGCCACAAACGCGGCCAGGTTGTCGCGCACATGGCGGGCTGCAAATTGCGCGGCGCGGCCATTGAGATCGGTGCCGGCCGATGCGGCGGTGGCCGAAGCATTGGGAATGGTGTGGGTGTCGCTGGCGCTGCACAGCACACGGTCTAAAGGCACACCCAATTCATCGGCCACGATTTGTGTGACCTTGGTATGCAAGCCCTGGCCCATTTCGGTGCCACCGTGGTGCACGCGCACGCTGCCATCTAAATACACATGGACCAAAGCACCGGCCTGATTGAACAGCGTCGCGGTAAAACTGATGCCGAACTTGACCGGCGTAATCGCAATGCCTCGGCGCAGCACAGGGCTTTGCGCGTTCCACCGGGCGATGTCTTGCACACGTTGGCGATAGCCGCACTGCTTTTCCAAAGTGGTCAGCAAGGGCGCCAGGATGTTGTCTTCCACCTTCATTTGGTAGTGCGTGGTATCGCGCAGCGCAGGCTTGGCGCCTGCGGCTACCGGGCCGACCAGCGGCTCGTCGCTATAGACATTGCGCAAGCGCACATCGAGTGCGTCTTTGCCCAGCGCGCGGGCAATGTCGCCCATAATTTTTTCGATGATGATGACGCCCTGCGGTCCCCCAAAGCCACGGAATGCGGTATGGCTCTGGTTATTGGTTTTGCAGCGGTAGGAGGCGATCTCCACATTCTCTAAATAATAGGCGTTGTCGGTGTGAAAGATGGCCCGATCGGCTACCGGGCCAGACAAATCAGCGCTAAAGCCGCAGTTCACGGCCATGTGCAGTTGCAGCGCAGTCAAACGACCTGTAGTGTCAAAACCAGCGGTGTACTGGTAGGCAAAAGGATGGCGTTTGCCGGTAATTAAAAAGTCGTCGTCCCGGTCCAGGCGCAGCTTGACCGGTGCGCGCGCCACCTGCGCTGCCACCGCCGCCCATACCGCCACATGGCCGGCTTGGGTTTCTTTGCCGCCAAAGCCGCCGCCCATGCGTCGGCATTCCACCCGCACCGCGTGGTTGTGCAGGCCCAGTGCATGCGCCACCCAGTGCTGCACTTCGCCGGGATGCTGGGTGCTGCTGTGTATCAACCACTGGCCCTGAGCTTGCGGGACGGCGTAGGCCACCTGGCCTTCAAGGTAAAAGTGTTCCTGCCCGCCAACTTCCAGGCTGCCGTGCAGGGTGTGCTTAGCAGCCTGCAAACCCGCTTGCACATCGCCCCGGCGCACAAAGACCGGTGGCAGCACATAGCTTTGCGCGGCCAGCGCTTGAGGCACTGTCAGCACCGCGGGCAGGGCTTCAATATCGAGCACCACTTTGCGCGCAGCGCGGCGCGCTTGCATCACACTGCGTGCCACCACCAAGCCCACCACTTGCCCGATGTGCTGCACGGTGTCGCGCGCAAAAATCGGCTCATCACCGGCAAAGGACGCGAGCATGGCATCGCCAGGAATATCTGGCGCCAGCACCACGGCCACGACTCCGGGCATGGCCTGTGCAGCCCGGGTATCCACACCTTTGAGCTTGCCGTGGGCCACGGTGGACAGGATGGGTGCGGCATGCAGTGTGCCTTGCAGCTCGGGCATGTCGTCGATGTAAGTGGCTGCGCCAGCCACCTGGGCGCGGGCGCTTTCGTGCGGCGCATCGCGGCCACTGGCCGCAAAGGCGGCGGCGCGCACTTTGCCGCGGGCTTGTCGGGCGCTCATGCTTGCAACTCCAGGTCCAACTGGTGGATGTCGGTGGCCGTTTGGCCCTGGCTTTCCAGCCAGAAGCGCCAGAGCAAATTGCCCAGCACCTGGCGACGGTAGACACCGCTGGCCCGCATGTCGGAGATGGGGGCAAACTCGGCGCGCAGCGTGTCCATGGCGGCGCGTACCGTGGCCTCGGTCCAGGGCTGGCCGCGCAAAGCGGCTTCGGTGGCGCGCGCCCGTGCCGGGGTTGCGGCCACGCCGCCTGCGCCTATTGAGGCCTGGGTCACCTTGCCACCTTGAATGCGCAATTGCAGCGCCAGGCAGACGGCTGAAATATCGTCTTCGGTGCGCTTAGAAATTTTGTAAGCGCGGGCCAGTTCACTGCGCTGCGGGCGCGGTACTTTGACATAGGCCAGCACCTCATCAACGGCCATGCATGTTTGTCGGTAGCCGGTATAGAGCGCTTCCAACGGCATTTCGCGGTAGCCGCGTGTGCTGGCCAGCACGATGTTGCTGCCCAAGGCGATGAGCAAAGGCATGGAGTCGCCAATCGGTGAGCCATTGGCCACATTGCCGCCCAGGGTGCCGGCGTTACGTACCGGCAGGCCGGCAAAGCGGTCGGCAAAGCTTTGCAACTGCGGGCGGTCTTTGACCAGGGCGGCAAAGGCATCCTGCAAGCTGACCGCTGCGCCCACGGCGATATGGTGCGGGTAGCGGTCGACCTGGCGCAATTCGGCCACCCGTGTGGTGTCCAGCACACGGGCAAACTGGCGGTGCTGTTTGGTCACCCACAGGCCGACATCGGTGCAGCCCGCCACCAGTTGCGCGTCCGGATGCGCGCGGCGCAAGGCCAGTAAATCGGCCAGCGCCGTGGGAGCGAGATAGGCGCTATCGGCCAGCGCGGCCTGGGCCAAGGCTTTCAATTGGCGGCGTATCGCTGGCGTATCCAAAGCAACTGAGGGCAGCGATTGCATCTGGCAAGCGGCATCCAAAATCGGGCGGTAGCCCGTGCAGCGACAGAGATTGCCCGACAAGGCCTGCTGCGCAACTTCGCGGGTAATGGGCGTCTTGCCCGCCTGCTCGCACAGCGCAGCCATGCTCATGACAAAGCCCGGTGTGCAAAAACCGCATTGGGAGCCGTGGCACTGCACCAGGGCCTCTTGCGCGGGGTGCAAGCGGCCATCGGGAGCGGCCAGGTCTTCTACCGTCCACAGCGCCATACCATCGACTGAATGCGCCAGTTTGATGCAGCTATTGACCGCACGCGTTTGCAATTTACCACCTTGCAACTGCCCCAGGACCACGGTGCAGGCACCGCAATCGCCCTCGCCGCAGCCCTCTTTGGTGCCCGTCTGGTGCAAGTCCTCGCGCAGCACTTCCAACAAAGTGCGCTCCGGCGGGACATCGTGCAGGGTGTGCAGGACGCCACTCTTGATAAAGCGGATGGGCTTGGTTTGTGCTTTCGGTAGGGTCATGGAACTTGGCGATGCCTCAAACAGGTGCAAGGGTAAATCAGGACAGCCTGCGCTGGCCTTGACGTTAGCATACGCACTGTTTGAAAGCCCAAGCGCATTCTTTGCGCTACCGCCCGCCGCATGACCTTTCCCCGCCTTGAACTGACCGACATCACCAAAGCCTACCCCGGGGTGGTGGCCAATAGTGCCGTGTCGCTGACGGTGCTGCCCGGCCAGACGCATGCGGTGCTGGGCGAAAACGGCGCGGGTAAGTCCACACTGATGAAAATCATCTACGGCTCGATCAAGCCCGATGCCGGCCAAATGCGCTTTAACGGCCAGCCGGTGCATATCCGTAACCCCAAAGAAGCGCGCGCCCTGGGCATCAGCATGGTGTTTCAGCATTTCAATTTGTTTGACACGATTACCGTGGCCGAGAACGTCTGGCTGGGCCTGGACAAGCGCCTGAGCCTGGACCAGGTGAGCGAGCGCATCAGTGACAAGGCACGCCAATACGGTCTGGATATAGACCCTGCGCGCCCGGTGCATACCCTGGGCGTGGGTGAGATGCAGCGGGTGGAAATCATCCGCGCGCTACTGACGCAGCCGCAGTTGCTGATATTGGACGAACCCACCTCGGTGCTGACGCCGCAGGCGGTGGAAAAACTGTTTGTGGTTCTGCAGCAATTAGCCTCCGAGGGCTGCAGCATTTTGTACATCAGCCACAAGCTGCATGAAATCCGCGCCCTGTGCAATGCCTGCACCGTGCTGCGCGGCGGCAAGGTGACCGGGGTATGCAATCCGGCAGAGGAGTCCAACGCCTCCCTGTCTAAGCTAATGATTGGCGCTGAGCCCACGCAGCTAAAGCATGAAATGCGAGAACCCGGCGCGGCGCGCCTGACGGTGCACGATTTAGGTCTGGCGCGCGAAGACCAGTTTGGCGTCGACTTAGCGGGCATAAGCCTGGAGGTTCGTGCCGGCGAGGTGCTGGGTATCGCTGGCGTTTCCGGCAACGGACAGCGCGAGCTGCTGTATGCCTTGTCCGGCGAAGACTGCCGCGCGCCAAAGGGCAGCATCCGCATGGGCGAGGTCGATGTATCGGCCAAAGACCCTGCGGCGCGGCGCGCCTTGGGTTTGCATTTTGTTCCTGAAGAACGGCTGGGGCGCGGTGCCGTGCCCACGCTGAGCCTGGCACACAACCTCTTGCTCACGCGCACCGAGGCGATTGCCTGGCCGGGCTTTGCCGGGGGCTGGCTAAAACTGGACGCGTTGCATGCGCAGGCGCAGCGCATCATCGAGCGCTTTGGCGTGAAGGCCAATGGGCCTGACGCGGCGGCGCGTTCGTTGTCGGGCGGTAATTTGCAAAAATTCATTGTCGGGCGCGAGATCGACGCCCAGCCCGCGCTGTTCATCGTGTCGCAACCGACCTGGGGCGTGGATGTGGGCGCCTCGGCGCAGATACGCGGCGCGATATTGGCCTTGCGCGATGCCGGTTGCGCAGTGCTGGTGGTCAGCGAAGAGCTCGATGAGTTGTTTGAAATTTGCGACCGCTTGCACGTCATTACCC
>JBBAPY010000048.1:0-15450 GCA_040400635.1 Rhodoferax sp. | reverse complement strand
GCGTCGCGGTAGTACTGCGCCACGCCGGTCTCTTCGATAAAGCCCATGCCGCCATGCACTTGTATCGCCATGGAGGTGACCTCCAGGCTCATCTCGGTGCTAAAGCCTTTGACCAAAGGCACCATAAACTCGTAAAAGGTCTGATGCTCTTTGCGCGCTTGCGCATCCGGGTGATGGTGGGCCACATCAAAGGCGGCCGCCGCTGCGCTGGCCAGTGCGCGGCAGCCTTGCACATAGGCGCGCATAGTCATGAGCATGCGGCGCACATCCGGATGGTGGATGATGGGGGCACTGGTATTCATCGAACCATCCACTGGGCGGCTTTGCACCCGATCCCGCGCGAACTGCGCCGCCTTTTGGTAGGCCCGCTCCGCCACGGCAATGCCTTGCACACCCACGCCATAACGGGCGGCGTTCATCATGATGAACATGTACTCCAGGCCGCGGTTTTCTTGACCGACCAGGTAGCCCACGGCACCCGGCCCTGCGCTATCGGCGAGTGAACCGGCCAGGCCATCGCCAAACTGCAGTACCGCCGTCGGGCTGGCTTTGATACCCATTTTGTGTTCGATGCTGACGCACTGCACATCATTGCGCGCGGCAGGATGGCCTTGCGCGTCAACCATAAACTTGGGCACCACAAACAGGCTGATACCTTTGACGCCTTCGGGCGCACCCTGCACCCGGGCCAGCACCAGATGGACGATGTTTTCAGCCATGTCGTGTTCGCCCCAAGTAATGTAGATCTTGGTGCCAAAGATGCGGTAGGTGCCGTCAGGCTGCGGCTCAGCGCGCGTGCGGACCAAGGCCAGATCGCTACCGGCTTGCGGCTCGGTCAGGTTCATGGTGCCGGTCCACTGGCCGCTGACAATTTTTTCCAGGTAAATCGCTTTGAGATCGTCCGAGCCTGCGGTCAGCAAAGCCTCGATGGCACCATCGCTAAGCAGCGGGCACAGCGCAAAACTCATATTGGCCGAGTTCTGCATTTCGCCGCAAACCGCGCCAATGGTCTTGGGCAGGCCCTGGCCGCCAAACTCCACTGGGTGCTGCAAACCCTGCCAACCCGCTTGGGCAAACTGCTGGTAGGCCTCTTTGAAGCCGGGCGTGGCGGTGACCACGCCGTTCTTCCAGGCGCTGGGGTTTTTGTCGCCCTCCCAGTTCAGCGGTGCCAGCACATCTTCATTGAACTTGGCCGCCTCTTCCAGCACCGCTTGCGCCGTACCCAGGTCCGCGTCCTCAAAACCGGGCAGCTGGGCGATCTGGTCGATGCGCGCCAAGTGTTCGATATTGAACAGCATATCTTTGACGGGGGCGATATAAGTCATGGCACATCTCACAAAACAAAAGCAAAAAAAAGGCAGCCCTGAGCTGACTTCGGAGACGCTGGTTTACAGCGCTGCGACTAACTCGGGCACTGCCAGAAAGAGGTCTGCCTCCAGACCGTAATCGGCCACGCTGAAGATAGGCGCTTCGGCGTCTTTGTTGATCGCCACAATCACCTTGCTGTCTTTCATGCCCGCCAGGTGCTGTATCGCGCCGCTGATGCCGCAGGCGATGTAGAGCTGGGGCGCGACGATTTTGCCGGTCTGGCCCACTTGCCAGTCGTTGGGGGCATAGCCCGCGTCGACGGCAGCGCGGCTGGCACCCATCGCCGCACCCAGTTTGTCGGCCAGCGGGGTCATGATTTCCATGAATTTTTCATTCGAGCCCAAGGCCCGGCCACCAGAGACGATGATCTTGGCTGCGGTCAATTCGGGGCGGTCATTGCGGGCGATTTCCGAGCGCACAAAGCTCACATCTGCACTGGCGGCCTGGGCTGCAGGCGTCTCCACTGCGGCGCTGCCGCCTGCGCTGGCTGCTGCATCAAAGCCGGTGGTGCGCACAGTGATGACCTTGATGGCATCGCCGCTTTGCACCGTGGCAATGGCATTGCCCGCATAAATCGGACGCTCGAAGGTGTCCGGGCCTTCCACCTTGGTGATGTCAGAAATTTGCGCTACATCCAGTTTCGCGGCCACGCGCGGGGCGATGTTTTTGCCCACTGCAGTGGCGGGGAAAAGAATGTGGCTGTAGGCGCCGGCCATGGACACCACCTGGGCCGTCACGTTTTCGGCCAGGCCGTTGGCAAACGCAGCGCTGTCCGCATGGATGACTTTAGCTACGCCAGGCACAGCGGCAGCAGCAGCGGCAGCGGCGCCGGCGTTATATCCGGCGATCAGCACATGCACATCGCCACCGCATTGGATTGCAGCCGTGATGGTATTGAGGGTTGAGGGCTTGATGCCCGCGTTATCGTGTTCAGCAACGACGAGTGAAGTCATGGTAAATCCTGGTAACAAATTAATTGAATCAGTTTGCGTAGGCGATGGTCTTAGATGACCTTAGCGTCGTTGCGCAGCTTCTCGACCAAGGTGGCTACGTCAGCCACTTTGATACCGGCGCTGCGGGCTGCGGGTTCGACCACTTTGAGGGTCTTGATGCGCGGGGTCACGTCAACGCCCAGGTCGGCGGGACTATAGGTATCGAGCTGCTTTTTCTTGGCCTTCATGATGTTGGGCAAGGTCACGTAGCGCGGCTCGTTCAGACGTAAATCGGTGGTGATGATCGCCGGTAGCGACAAGCTCAGGGTTTCGGAGCCGCCATCGACTTCGCGGGTGACTGTGGCTTTGCCGTCAGCCACTTCCAGTTTGCTGGCAAAAGTGGCTTGCGGGCGGTCGCACAGGGCGGCGAGCATTTGGCCGGTTTGGTTGCAATCGTCGTCAATCGCCTGCTTACCCAGAATGACCAGGCCGGGCTGCTCCTTGTCCATCAAGGCTTTGAGGATTTTGGCAACGGCCAGGGGTTGCAGCTCTTCGGCAGTTTCCACAAGAATAGCCCGGTCGGCGCCAATCGCCATGGCAGTGCGCAGGGTTTCGGTGCATTGGCTGACGCCGCAAGAGACCGCGATCACCTCGGTGGCTACGCCTTTTTCCTTGAGCCGCACCGCCTCTTCGATGGCGATTTCGTCAAAGGGATTCATGCTCATTTTGACGTTGGCGATGTCCACACCGCTGCCGTCAGATTTAACGCGGACTTTGACGTTGTAGTCCACCACGCGCTTGACCGGAACCAACACTTTCATACACACCACTCCCGAGGTAAATAAATGAACAAGCCACTAAGGTTTGCGCCCAAACTGCTGGGCAACCCAAGATTCTATGCGCCGCCCTGATTCGCACCGCTTACATGCGGGCAACTCCAGCCTCATTTGCAAAAAAGAACGATCGTGCTTTTTCATTATAGTAGCCGCCTCGGGAGCACCTGCGGCGCTTACCCAAAGCGCGTCAACTATTGCGCCGAAGGCGGCGCTTTGCCAAACTGCAATACCCCGTCCTCCAAGGCGCTGTAGCGCAAGGCCAGCAGGTCGCGCACATAGTTTTGGCACAGGCGCCAGGGCTTTTTGCTGCCCTGTTTGGGGAAACGGTCCATGGCTCGCTGGAAATAGCCGGAGCTAAAGTCTACCCAGGGCTCGGGCTGTACCATGGAGTCATTGAGCTGTGGCATAACGCTATCAAGCCCCTGGCTACGCATATGGCGCAAAAGGCGCAACACATACTGCCCGGTCAAGTCGCTTTTGAGGGTCCAGGAGGCATTGGTGTAGCCAAACACATAGGCGAAATTGGGTACGCCATTGAGCATCATGCCTTTGTAGCTCAAAGATTCGGCCACTTTGAGCGGCACACCATCGACGGCAATTTGCATGCCCCCAAAACCCAGCAGATCAAGCCCGGTGGCAGTGACGATGACATCGGCTTGCAGGAAATCACCGCTTTGCAGACGTAAGCCCTGGGGTTCAATCATTTCAATCGTATCGGTCACCATGCGCGCCCGACCCCGGCTGATGGCGTCAAACAGGTCCCCATCGGGCAACAAGCAAATGCGCTGGTCCCAGGGTTTATAACTGGGCGTGAAATGCGGATTGACCGGATAGCCTGCGGGCAAGGCCTGGGCCACGCCTTGCAGGATGCGGGCCTTGGCCAGCTCCGGCTTGCGCCGCGCCAGCGTGAAATAAAACAATCCGGTCAAGACGTTTTTCCAGCGCGTGAGGGCATAGGCTATTTTGGCGGGCAGGACGCGGCGCAGGCCATCGGCTATCGCGTCGCGGCTAGGACGGGATACCACATAGGTGGGCGAGCGCTGAAGCAAGGTAACGTTGGCCGCCAGCTTGGCCATTTCAGGCACCAAGGTCATAGCGGTGGCGCCACTGCCGATGACCACCACCTGCTGGCCCCGGTAATCCAGGTCTTGCGGCCAATGCTGGGGGTGCACCAGTTGGCCTTTGAAGCTTTCCATGCCAGGCAAGGCCGGTGTGTAGCCATGTTCGTAGTTGTAGTAGCCGCTGCACATCAATAAAAAGCGGCATTGCACTTGCAACACCGTGTCATCGGCCAATCGCTGTACCGCTACACGCCAACGCGCCGCAGCACTATCCCAATCGGCAGAGAGTACCTTGTGCCCGAAGCGGATGAGTGGCAGCACGCCAAACTCCTGCGCTGTCTCTTGCACGTACTGCAGGATGGACGGGCCGTCGGCAATGGCCTTGGCCCCGGTCCAAGGTTTAAAGGAATAGCCCAGCGTGTGCATATCCGAGTCAGAGCGGATGCCGGGGTAGCGGAATAAGTCCCAGGTACCGCCCAATCGCTCGCGTGCTTCCACCATCAATACCGATTGCTGCGGCATCCCCTGGCGCAGATGCACCGCACTGCCGATGCCGGATAGGCCCGCACCCACAATCAGCGTATCGACCTGTTCGATACTCATGCCGCAAACACCCGCGAGAAACGGCCCATGGAACACCAGTACACATCTTCGTTCCAACCGACGCTGGGAAAGACCACGCCCTGGGTGATTCCGCCCACGCGTACCCTGCCTTGTTCTGTGCCAGTGGCTATATCCAGCACGACCACTTCCTCGCCCCAGCGCCGGTAGTCATTGAGCACTACCTGCCCGAGCTCTGGCAATAACACCATGTGGCTGGCCACGCCGAAGTCCGCCTTGTGCCACAGGGGCTGCACATCCTGCATCGCATCACCAAAGCGCCAAGCGCGCAAAAAACGGTTCGCTGAGTCATAGCCAAGCACGATGCGCCGCTGCACGTCCACCAAGGGCGGGTTGGTAATGCTGCCGCCCGCCAAGCCGCTAAGCTCCCAGGCCGCGTGCTGGCTGCAGTCTTGCAAGGACACGCGCAACAAACGGTTGGCCGTGTGGCTGACGCCGGCGCCCTGCATATTGATACGGTAGCGGTGCTGGCCGTTGTCCATAAACCAGGCACTGTGCCCGTCGATCACCACATCCCAGCCATAGCTTTGCGCGCTTTGGCCGATGTAATCCCAGCGCCAGTGCGGGTCTAGGCGCAAGGTCTGCGCGGCTTCGTCCCAGTGGAATCGAAAAATAGAGCGCACGCCCACGACATAAACCGTATTGCCTACGGCACTCAAGCGCGCAATCGACGGTTCAGGGCAAGGTACATCGGCGCACACCGATTGCAGGCCTTCGGCCTCCAGCACCGTCAGCTGTGCCAGATGCCGGTCCGACAGGTTTTTGGTGACGATCAGCCCGTTGTCCAAAATCACAAACGAGTTATAGGGCTGATCGACTGGCAGCTTGCGGCTTTGCTTGAGGGCGCAATGCCGGTCCAGCCGGTGCGCGTAGCGGCCATAGACCACATAGAGATCGCCGTTGCGGTGCAACGCCATGCCCCCGGGCCACATCGGCCCCCCGGGCAAGCGGCCCGAGCTTTCCAGTGTCTTGAGCGTGATGGGGTCTATGCGCTCCACGCAAGACGTGGTGGGTAAACCGAAGTTGGCGCGCAAAGCCGAGTGGGTCAGCAAGTACACATCGCCAGGGTCGCCCAGCACCGTCATGGTCGATAGCGTGGTGTTGCGGTAAGTGCAATGCAAACGCTGGCCCGGCTGCAGATGAAGGCCACTTACAGGGCTTGCAGTTTGCAAGCGGGCCGGGCCCGCGTCCTCGGCGGGCCAGGGGCTGGCGTAATAGCCAGCGTTCATAGGCGGCGCTTGCGTTTGCGCAGCAACAGCCACAAAGGCAGCAGCACCAAGGCGCCCAGAATCAAGGCCATGGTTTTACCGTGCACTGGCAGCCAGTAGCGCCAAAAGCCATTGATCATCACTTGCTTTTGCGGGCTGTAGTCCGCCGGCATGTCCAGCACTTGGTTGGCTTTGGCCCAAACGGCAAAGTCTTCTTGCATGGTGGCAAATTCCTGGGGCCGTTGCGTGCTCAGGTCTTGGGTTTCACCGGGGTCTGTGCTCAGGTCGTACAAATGCCACAGACCGTCACCGAGCGGCGGCATATTGCGCAGCAATTTCAAATTCCCTTTAAATAATGCCGAATTACCCGACAACTCATAGCCCAGGGTTTGTTCGGGCTTACGAACCGCCGTCGCTGTGCCTTGCAAAAGCGGCAGCAAACTCATGCCGGTCAGGGCTTCGACTTGGGCGCCTTGGTACTGACCCGCATGCCGTGGCACTTGCGCAATATCCAGCAGCGTGGGCGTGATGTCGGTCACATGGGTTAAGGCATTTTCAATTTGGTTGGCGCGGCGCACCGGCGGTCCGGCCATCAGCATGGGCGTGCGGATGCCACCCTCACCGGCCCAAAACTTATAGGTGTACAGCGGTGTGGCTGAGGCACTGGCCCATCCGGGGCCAGGGATGCCGTAAGTGCCTTTAGCACCCAGGGTCTCGGTGTCTTGCTTGTAGTTAAAAATCAACCAGGGTTGTGCCTCGTGGTAGTCCGAGCCTTCAGGACCGTTGTCCGATAAAAATAAAAACACAGTGTTGTCGTATTGACCGGTTTTCTTCAAATGGTCGACCAAACGCCCTACATGCAGGTCCATCGCCTCCGCCATGGCGGCATAGACCTCCATCTGGCGCTCCATATGCAAGCGCTCTTTTTCAGACAATGCTTTCCAATCACCCGTGGTGGACATGGTGGTCATACGCGTACCGGGCGGCACCAGGCCTAATTCAATTTGTTTAGCCAATCGCCGCTCGCGCAAAGCCGTCCAGCCCTCGCGGTAGCGGCCTTTGTATTTGGCGATCAATTCTTGGGGGGCTTGCACCGGCACATGGTTGGCCTGAAAACCGATATAGGCCAAGAAAGGCTGGTCTTTGCGCGCATCCGCGTCCATATACTCGATGGTGCGATCGACAAAATACTGCGAGGAATAAAACTCGGCAGGCATCTTGGCCCGCTGCCCGTCTTCAAACCAATAGACCTCGGGCAAGTGCGGAAGGTATTGCTTGTTGGGCTCCCAGTTGTCCGAACCGGTATCGCCCTGAACAATGGATTTGTCAAAGCCGCGTTGGTTGGGCAGGTTGTAGGGCTCGGAGCCGACGTTCCATTTGCCGGCGATATAGGTGCGGTAGCCGCTGTCCTGTAAGAGCGAGGCCACCGTCACCACATTACGGGTCAGCGATCCCTGGTACCCCGGTTTACCCAAATGCTCGGTCGGCATGGCTTCGCGCAGATTGCCAACGCCGTTGCGGTGGTTGTCCACGCCGGTCAGCAACATGGACCGCGTGGGCGAGCAAGAGGCCGCCACATGGAAATTGGAAAAGCGCAAACCGGCTTGCGCTAAGGCATTGAGGTGGGGTGTATCGATTTCGCCGCCAAAAGCACCCAGGTCCGAAAAACCCCAATCGTCCGCCACCAGCACCACAAAATTGGGCCGCTTGGCGCCCGCGCTAGGTTTCCCAGGCGTTGCTGTCACGGACCCTGATGCCGCATTGAGCGCCACTGGAAAGACCAGAACACCGAGCAAGGCTAGCAAGCCGGGACGCAAACCCGGCCAATGATTTAGCGACATTCCAAGAGTCTCCTCATGACTTTGCATGGGCGCTCAGGGCCCGGCGACCCTCAAGCAAAAACCCATCGGGCAATGTAGCACGCGCCTGTATCCGCAGGGCAGCTTCACTGTCAAGCAAAGCACACCCTGGCGCCATGCCGCTATGCCACCCAAACCCCTTGCATCCTTCCTGACTGGCCGATTGCGCTTGGGTGACAATACGCGTCCTTTCAATGAGTTTGGAGACACATGGCTAGCCGCGCCACTCTTCGCAAAAACGCGGACTCCGCACCTGCCGACAAAGCCCTGGTTTCGCGCCTGGGCCGCGATGACTGGCTGGACGCAGCATTTCGCGCCGCCGTTGAACACGGCTTTGACGGCGTGCGGGTGCTCACACTGGCTGACACGCTGCAAGTGACACGGGGCAGTTTTTACTGGCATTTCAAAGACCATGCGACATTAATAATGGCCCTGGTCGAACGCTGGAAAACGCATGAATTGGAGGCGCACCATAGGCTCGAACAATCGGGCAGCGAAGACCCGGCCAGAGCACTCGAAATCACGCTGGACCAGGCCTTGGCCCACGGTGGCGATGAACTCGACAATATGCGCTTCGAATTGGCCCTGCGTGCCCTGGGTCGGCGCGATCCGCATGTCGCAGCCATGATGCGCGGCATGGATGAGCTGCGCATCGCCTTGTTCAAGCGCAAATTCATGCCTCTGGTGCAGGACGAAAAAACTGCGGCCGAGTTGGCCACCTTGTTCTACCTCTCGGTTGTGGGCAGTTTCCACGCCTTGATACAGCCGCAAATGCCCAGCGCCAGCAAGCAACTTTTTCTGGACATCATCGCCAAATACCTGGTGCATAAGCAAAGGCGATAGGCAAGTTCAAGGCTTTCAAGGGCCCGGTGCCTGCAAGATGGTGCGAAAGCCCAAATGGCTTACGGCTAAATCGTCCTCTTGGGCCTGGCGCGCCCCGGGCCGATAACGCATGCAGTAATTGGGCGCGCATAAAAACGAGCCCCCCTTAATCACATGGCGCGCTACCGGGCCGCCCGCAGGCCGCAGGCCGGCGTAGTCGGCGGTTTCCGTTTCCGGCGCTAAGTTGGTGTGGTCCTCGAGGTAAAGGTCACGGGTGATTTCCCAGACATTGCCCAGCATGTCAAACAAACCCAAAGCATTGGGCGCATAGCAGCCCACCGGCGCCAGCCCCACAAAGCCGTCTTGCGCTGAATTGCTGACCGGAAACAAACCCTGCCAGGTATTGGCTTGCGCAGGCTGTGCGTGTTCCGTGTCGGAGGATGGTGCCGCAGCGCGCGCCGCCCATTCCCACTGCGCTTCACTGGGCAAAGTACGGCCTGCCCATTGGGCATAGGCCAGGGCATCGCGGTAGGTGAGATTAACCACGGGAAATGCGCCGCGCCCCTCAATGGAGGTATGTTGACCGCCGGGATGGCGCCAATTGGCCCCTGGCAAGTAGCGCCACCATTGCGCCGGGTTGCCCCCGCCGTTCAAATCGGTCGGACTGACAAAGGTCACGGCGCCCGGCAGTTGCAGATCGGGCGGAAGTTCGGGATGGACCTTGGCATCCACCGCCTGCTCTGCCACCGTGACGTAGCCGGTGGCTTGCACGAATGCGGCAAACTGCGCATTGGTCACTTCGGTGCGGTCCATCCAAAAACCCTGCACTGCCACGCTGCGCAACGGCAACTCTTCGCGATAGATGGTATCGCCCAGCTGCAGCGAGCCGCCAGGCACCCAGACCATGCCCGGGTGCGGCGCTGATACCGACTGCGCGGGCAATGCACATTGCAAGGGCTCCCCAAGCGCATGCACTTGCGCCCTGTCTGCGGACCACCACAACCAGGCCGCCAGCGCCAGCAAAAGCGCAGCAGCCGATGCAAACAAGGGTTTGGAAGTCATGGTGTTCTACAAATCGGAGCGGCTTACGTACAGCCGCCATTGTCCTGCAGGCCTAGGCTTTCGCTTCGGGCTTTACAAGGGCGCGTGAATCACATCCGCAATACCGACCGACTGCAAAATCGCATCGGCTTGGGATTGGCTTTTAGCATCGAGCGCCGCAAACTCTTCGCGCAGCCAGCGCAGGCATTTGCCTTGGTAAGTGACGGTGCCCTGGTCCCACCGGCCTTGGGGCAATTCAACACTTAATTGTTTTTCACCACGCAGCAAAGCACGGGCATTGGCCAGCATCACCGGCACGTAGCCTTGGGCTAACTCAGCCAGCAAGGCCACCAGGCTTGCCGGCAAGTGCCCGGCATCCAGCCAGGCATCGTCCTTTACGACCCAGCCCGACAAATCTTCCATCCAGCCGGTCCAGGCAAAGGTGCGCGGCGCATGCTGCACGGCCAAGCCCATGGACGTGGGGTCGAACAAAGCCAGTTGCGACAACTGCCCGTACAGCGCAAAGTCGCTGGCACCGGGCCTGCTGCCCATCAAAAAAGTGTGCTGCGAAAAATGCGCATCCAGCAATCCGAGCAGGCGCACATAGCCCGCTTCAATCAATGGTGCGGTAGCCGAGTTGGAGCCGATAACCGCTAACCTATCGATTTGCCGCTTTGAAAAAAATGCACGGCTTGCAGCGTAGAATTTTTCATCCAACTGCATGCCACCCCAATGCAACGGGATGGTTTTGCCCGCGCGGTCGATATCTGGCGCGAAATGCCAGCGGTAATGGAACATGGCCTTGGTGAGCCACTCATCGGCAAAGTCTTCCAGCAATGCATCGAAGAAGGCCAACACAGCCTCCTGTGGCCTAGCCGCACGGCCTGGCACTTCACGCTCTAGGCGGCGCAGCAGTGGGGTGGAATCGGTAACTGCCTGCACTTGACCCTGCGCATCGGGCAGGTAAAACGTGGGCAGCAATTCGACCGGCGGCTTGGGCATGCCAGCGCGGTCTGCAGCCTCACCGACCAGGTAACGGTAAGGAATATGGCGATAGCGCATCAGCGCCATCATCTTGCGGGTGTAGGGCGAGCCGGGCGCGCCTTTGAAAACCAGGGGCGCCTGCATAAGGGAAGCGCTCGATTAAGCCGCCGTGGCCGGCATTACCGCCACGGCTTTGACCGGTGTAAAAAAACGCGTGTTATCCCGCAACCAGGCTTGCGAGTTGCTGGCATCATGCTGCTCGGGGTGAAAGTCAGGGCGCAAATAGTCGCGCCACATGGGCAGGTTGCTGCGGTACAGGCCATCGCGCGCCAGCAGCAAGTGCCAGGCGCTGCGCCAAGTGCTCCAGCGAAACAAGCTACCGTCATGCCACAAATTGCGCACCGTCTGGCGCAACACATCAGCCGTGAAAATCCAGCTCACGACCTTGAAGGTGCGCACCCGCCATTTGTGGCTACCACCGGCGGCCTGGTAAATATTGAAGGCAGTGCTGCGGTGCTCGGATTCTTCGGAGGCATGCCATTGCCAGAGTGTCGCTAAGCGCTCTTCCGCGCCCGCAAAGGCCTCGGGGTGGCGCAGCGTCCAGTCAGCAAACATGGCGGTGAAATGCTCGGTGGCCGCGGTCACCGCCAGATGGATGCGCGGGTCCAGGTGCTCGGCTTTCTTGGCACGCTTGGCAGCGCGTACTTCGATTTCGTTGACAAAGCCCTGGCGCGTGAGGTGTGCGTTAAAAAGTTCGTGGATGCGCCGGTGCGTGGCCTCTTGGCCGACAAAGCCCTGAACCTCTTTGGCATATTTTTCCTGCTCTGCCGGTGGCAGCGCTTTGTAACAGGCCCGCACCGAGTCCATGAAATACTGCTCGCCCCAGGGAAAACTCATCGACAAGGCATTGAAAAAAGCCGAACGAAAAGCATCGCCCCCGTTCCAACGCTGCGCAAACGGCGTTGTCAAATCCACCAGCAAACGCCTCACTACCAAATCAGTCATACAACACTTTCTTCCATTACTAAATTTTTAACTTCGCGCAGCTCGCGCCGCAAAACTTTTCCCACATTGCTTTTTGGCAACTGCGTATCAAACACCACTTTGCGCGGCACTTTGTCGCCGGTTAAATGTTCGTGGCAATGGCGTACGACCATCTCCTCGGTCAGAGCCGGTGATTTTTTCACGACATGGATATGAACTTCCTCACCGGTACTTTCGCTTTGGCGGCCTACGGCAGCGGCCTCTAAGACACCAGGGTGCAGCATTACCACGTCTTCAATTTCATTGGGGTAGACATTAAAACCGGATACCAAAATCATGTCCTTCAAGCGGTCCACAATTTTAAAGAAACCTTTGTCATCCATCACCGCAACATCGCCAGTGCGCAAAAAGCCATCATCGGTCATCACGGCCTGTGTGTCGGCCGGGCGGCGCCAATAGCCCTGCATCACCTGGGGGCCGCGCACGCACAACTCGCCGGGCTCGCCTGCAGGCAATGCGCGCCCATGGGTATCGCGAATCGACACCTCGGTCGATGGCAGAGGCAGGCCAATGCTGCCGCTAAATTGGTTAATGTCAAAAGGATTGACGGTGACCGTAGGGGCGCACTCGGTAAGGCCATAACCTTCGATCAAGGGCGCTTTGGTCAAGGCCTGCCATCGTTCGGCCACCGAGCGCTGTATCGCCGCACCGCCGCCCACCGACAAGCGCAAGCTGCTGAAATCGACTTTGCCGATATCAGGATGGTTCAGCAAGCTATTGAAAAGGGTATTGACCGCCGGCAAAGACACGACGCGGTAGCGCATCAGCAACTTCACAAAAGCATCCACATCGCGCGGGTCCGACACCAGCACATTGGTGCCACCCATGCCAGTAAACGCCAAACATGAGCCCAGGGCAAACACATGGTAGAGCGGGATGGCGGTCATGCTGATCAAGTCTTGGCCGGCCTGGATAAAAGGAGCACACCACACTTTGGTCTGCTGCACATTAGCCAAAATATTGCGATGGCTGAGCATGGCACCTTTGGCCACGCCGGTGGTGCCGCCGGTGTACTGCAAGAAAGCCAGGTCGTCAGGCTGGATATCGGGTTTGCGAAACTGCACTTGCGCACCGCGGCGCATCATGCGCCGAAAGCTGGTGGCCATCGGCAAGTCGTATGCGGGCACCGCGTTTTTGACCTGGTGAATTACAAAATTGGCGACGTGGCGTTTGTGCCAAGGCATCATGTCGGCCAGGCCGCTGACCACCACATGCTGCACCGGTGTCTTGTCGAG
The DNA here is from genome assembly GCA_040400635.1 of Rhodoferax sp. Lineage (GTDB taxonomy): Bacteria > Pseudomonadota > Gammaproteobacteria > Burkholderiales > Burkholderiaceae_C > Allorhodoferax. Next base: position 2,439 of record JBBAPY010000048.1, on the reverse strand, counting down.
GATTTTGGCGAGGGTGTGGGCAAACAAATCGACCACGATGATGGCCAGGGCGCCCGAATCACGCAACTGGTGCTCCAACTCGCGCCCGGTGTACATGGGGTTGACGTTGACCACCACATAGCCGGCGCGCAGCAGGCCAAACAGGCACACCGGGTACTGCAGCACATTGGGCATCATCAGCGCCACCCGACTGCCCGGCGCCAGGTGCAACACCGATTGGAAATAAGCCGCCACCTGCAAAGACAGCGCATCTAACTCGGTAAAACTAAGTTTGACGCCGGTCGCGCCACTGATAAAAGCGTCGCGATCGGCATAAAGATTGACCGCATCTTCCAGGTAATCGGCCAGCGTGCCCAAGGCGTGCTCGTCTATCTGCGCCGGAACACCGGGCGGGTAGCTTGAGATCCAGGGGGCTTGCATGGGCTGAGCGGCTAAAAGTGCAGTGTAACTATACACAATTGTATTGTCTAGGCCTTGATAAGGCCAAAGGCGTCCACCGCGTGTGGTCAACGGTAGCCCTGCAGCACCTGAACAACAAGGATCTGTGGCCATGTTTCAGCCGGCTACTTGGGCGCATTTAGTTGCTCGGGAGTGTTGCGCTTGCGCTTGAATGGCTTTTGGCATTGTTCGGGCGTGAACAAGATCAAAGGCTTGCGAATGCGGCAAGCGAAAAGGCAGCAGGAAAACCGATAGCTAAACGTCCTTCTTATCGCTAACGGTCTAAATGCCCACTCACAAACTTATGCAGAAGGCTGGCTGCAAAGGTCTGGTAGGGAATCCCCTCCTCTAGCGCGCGTGCCTGCAAATTTTTTAAATCCCGGCTGGAGATTCGAATATTCAGCCGTTGGTCCTTTTTAAAGGTTGCTTGGGCTGCCGCACGGTGCGCCTTGCCCTGCGCTGCCATATCGCTCACCGGTCGAAGTGCGCCAGCCTCCCAGGCCTGCAATATCTCCAACTCTTCTTCGTCGAATTTTATTTTTGACTTCATTGCGGACTCCTGTATTGGCGCTTGGCCTTGCGGCTTGGGATAATGGTTTTAAGAAAGATTTCCATCTCGGTTTCAACAAATGGCACGGCGTAAACGTAATCGTCCACCTGCACCATTGAAATCCGCTGCCCTGGATACTTGTCTTGGTTTGGGTGCTCAAGCACGGTCAGTTCATTTCCAGCACTGATTTCAAAGACTATGCGCTCAAAAGAAATACCGCGCTCTTGCACTAGCAAGTGGTTTTTATCGGCATTCCAATTGTAGGTTTTAGGCCCGGGCATGTGTGCATTTTAAGCACACAGGTTAAAAACCAGCAATGCGTCAAGCAAGGCTGTCTTGGTACTTTTGAATGGTGCACAAAGTCCGCCCGAGCCGAGGCTAAGCCCTGAGCCCCTTGCTGGGCCTTACAAAGGCAGCGCCGTCGGGTTAGGACTAGGTGGTGCGCCGCGCACCGTGGCGGCGATGGCGATGCCGTTTTCGCGCAGGGCGCGCAAAATGGCCACATTCACGTCTGAGCGCAAATTGCCCTGGCCGTTTTCCAGGTCGGCAATCCAATACACCACCGTGAGTTCAATACCGTCGGTGGTGAATTGCGACAGTTGCACGCTGGCGGGCGGCTGGTGCAGCACACGCGGTTGGGCTTGGGCCGCTGCTTGCAGCACTTGCATGGCCTGCTCGATATCGGTTTCGTACGCCACCTGGATGCGCGCCGTCTGCACCACTTTGGTATCGGCCAGCGACAGGTTTTCCACCCGGCTAATGAGCAGCATCTCGTTGGGCACAATCGCCTCGCGCCCGGTTATGGCGCGCACCACGGTGTAGCGGGCATTGATTTGGGTGATGATGCCTTCAAAGTCATCGACCCGCACGTTATCGCCTATGCGCAGGCTGCGCTCGGTCAGGATCAAAAAACCGCTGATGTAATTGGCCGCCAGCTTTTGCAAGCCAAAACCAATACCCACACCCAAAGCACCCCCCAATACCGAGAGCGCCGTTAAATCAATACCAATCGCAGACAGGGCCAAGATCAGGCCCAGGAACAAGAGTGTGACCCGAGTGGCATTGCTGATGGCCTTGCGTACCGACAATTCGCCCCCCGTCGAATCGCGCAAGAGGCGCGATTCAATCGCCGCCGAAATCCACAGCGTCACGATCAGCACGCCGCTAGCCGTGAGCAAGCCCTCAATAATATTACGCACCGACAGACGGGAGACGCCTACTTTCCAACCAATCTGGTCCAGTTCGTTGAGCACCAAAGGCAGTAGCCCGCTGACCCACAAAACCAGGGCAAGCCACACCAGCCAGGAAATAGTTTGCTCCAAGGCCCGTACCCAGCGCGTCTGCGAAAACGCCAGTTGCAACACTTTGACGCCAGTGCGTATCACCACCAAGGCCAGTAGCACCGGCATGGCCACTTGCAAGACAACGATGTTGAGGTGCCGGTCCAAAAC
>JBBAPY010000047.1:0-15452 GCA_040400635.1 Rhodoferax sp. | reverse complement strand
CCCACGCAGGTTCATACAGGGCCGCGCGCTTCAGAATTGGTCAGCCTCAAAGGCGTGCATTAGTTATGTTCCGCCATGATTTACTTTGCGGAGCGAAACTTGTTTAACATCATCATCGTAGAAGACAACGCAGAGCTGCGTCAGGGTTTGGCAGATCATTTATCCGATGATGGTTTTCATGTCGCGGCTCTTGAAGATGGTGAGCGCCTAAGCAACGCTATCAACGCCCACAAGCCCGACGCAATTTTGGTCGATTTGAACTTGCCACACGAAGATGGTATTGAAATTATTAAGCGCGTAAAGCTAGCCTATCCCCGCATGGGGGTAGTGGTCTTGACTGGCAGGGTGCGCACCATAGACCGCAAAGAGGCTTACGAAGCGGGGGCCGATGTCTTTCTGACCAAGCCGGCAGGTGCCGAAGAGGTCAGCACCGTACTCAAAAGTGTGTGCCGCCGTGTAGCTCCTATTGCGCAAGATAAAGCGTGGATTTTGGATTTTCAGGGTCACAAAATCGTGCCGCCCGGCGGCCGGGCCATTGAACTGACCGGGCGCGAATGTCTGTTGTTGCACGAGTTGGCTTTGTCGGCGCGTTTACTGAGTTTTTACCGACTCAATGAAGTGCTGGGAGATGCGGATGCGTCCGAGCAAGTCAACAAAGTACGCATTGAACAATTGATCAGCCGGGTACGCCAAAAACTATCACCAATCTTGGCTGGCGGGGCGAGCATTAAGGTGCTGCGCGGCAAAGGTTACCGCCTCTGCATCCCGGTGCGTGTAGAGGCTTAATCAGCCCATTTGTAGCGCGAGTTGCTGCGTCAGTGCGATGTACTCCGTAACCGGAACCTCTTGTGCGCGCCTTTGCAAATCAAAGCTCCCAGAGAAATGGTGTTGTTCTAAATAGGCACCCAAGGTGTGCCGCAGTAGCTTGCGTCGTTGACTAAAGGCCGCTTGCACCAAGGGCCCCAAGAGTGCGGCATCGGGCAGTGCCGGCGCAGCCAGCGGCAGCATGCGCACCACGGCGCTGTCAACCCGTGGCGGTGGTGTAAAACTTTGGGGGCCAACGGCCAATACGTTTTCCATCTGGTAACGCCATTGCAGCATCACGCTCAGGCGCCCGAAATCAGCGGTGTCCGCCGTGGCCACCATGCGGTCCACCACTTCTTTTTGCAGCATGAAGTGCTGGTCTTCTATGCAGGCCGCAAAGTCGAGCAGGTGAAACAAAATCGGCGTTGAAATGTTGTAGGGCAAGTTACCCACTACCCGCAGGCGATTTGGCCTGGCTGCGCCTGCTTCGCTAATCGCGCTAAAGTCAACGCGAAGCACATCGGACTCGATCACTTGCAAATGCGCATGCGTGCGCAAGCGCGCCGCCAAATCACGGTCCAGCTCGATGACCGTCAGTGCGCCCAAGCGCTCCACCAGGGGCTGCGTCAAAGCCCCCAGACCCGGACCAATTTCCACCATCGCCTGACCGGCCTGCGGAGATATGGCCTGCACGATGGCGTCGATCACGCCGGCGTCGCTCAAAAAATGCTGGCCAAAGCGCTTACGCGGTATATGTTGCATCAATGTCTAACTAGAGCAGTGGCACTGCCCCTGCCACCGGCTTATCCCGGATCACGGATTTCAACGAAAGCGCGGCCGCGCACGTCGCGGACCCAGGCCTCAAAGGCCTCGTCGGCACGCTTGGCCCGCAGCAGGTTGCGTTCGCGCTCGCGCAGTTGGGAAGGGGTCAGATCTACATTGCGGCGCTCTAAGAGTTCAATCAGGTGCACCCCAAAGCGCGATACCAGAGGCTCGGCAATTTCTTTTTCCCGCAGGCGCAGGAGCACTTGTTCAAATTCGGTAACAAACATACCGGGAGTGGCCCAGCCTAAATCACCGCCTTGGCTTGCGCTGCCGTCCTGCGATAGTGCGCGCGCTTGCGCCTCAAAGCTGGTAGCGCCCGCAAGAATGCGCTCGCGTACCACGGCGAGTTGTTTAACGGCTTGTTCCTGCGTTAAGGTCGCATTGGGCCGCAGCAGGATGTGGCGTGCGTGGTGTTGTACCTGCGTGTCGGACAGTCCATTGACGCGTCGCTCCAAAACTTTGAGCAAATGCAAGCCTGCATCGGAGCGCACCCATTGCGACACCGCACCCACCGCTAGTGCCTGGCTTGCATTGATGAACAAAGGGGGGTAGCGGTCAGTCCGGCGAAAGCCCATTTGCCCGGCATTGCTGCGTTCGGCCGCTGAAAATTCTTGTACCAGCGCCTCAAAGGAGTCCCCCGCTTTTAGCCGATCGAGAATTTTTTGCGCCCGCTCCTGGGCTTGGTTAACGGCCGCAGCACTGGGGTTTTCCGGCAGGGCCAGGAACAAATGGCCGAGATTGACTTCCTGGTTTTGGGGGTCGCTGGCCGATTCTTTGCGTGCCGCCATGGCGGCCTCTACATCGGCATCGCTGATTTTGATCCGCGTCTCCAATTCGCGCTCTTGCAAGCGGTTGATCAGAAGTTGATCGCGCAATTGCTGACGAAACGCCAATGGTGTGGTTCCACGCCGCTCGAGGTTGGCACGCAGTTGCACGACGTCCAATTGATTTTGGGCAGCGATATTGGCTTCCGCCTGGTCAATAGCAGCCGCGTCCACCCGTACGCCCGTCTCCCTGGCCAACTGGAGTTGGGCGCGTTCCACGATGATGCGCTCCAACACAGCAGTCCGAAGCTCTGCAGCGGGCGGAAGCGGTCCAGACTGTGGCCCGCGGCTTTCCACCAATTGCCGGATTTGGCTTTCCAGCTCGGCATTGGTGATGGGCTCGGAATTGACCAGCGCAACAATGTAATCGTTGCTCGGCGCAGTCTGTGCATGGCCTGCTGCGCTGAGGGCCAGCAAAAGAGAAAAAATCCATACAGGCGTCTTCATACGATTGAGGGTAAAAAGTGAATAAGCAATTGTAAAAACGCCTCAGCGAAGGTACTGGTAGCGTGGGATGCTATCGGTTAGGGTCTTGAAGGGGTCAATTCCAAGTCGCGTAAAGCCCACCAACTCCATTTGGAACATCAGCTTGGAGTTTGCGGTTTGAGGCGTGATGGGTGTGCGGCTATAGACGACACGGGCAATCCAGCAGCCCGCATCGTACTCCAGCCCCAGAAGGCTATCGACCAGCTGCTGGTCGCGCAAACTGTAGGCCACGCGACCGAGCCCGTAGTAGCGCCCGACGTCTGAATCGGCTACCCCACCCTTTGCGCCCCAGAGACCACTGAGCGGCCATTGCCAGCTGATGTCCACTTGCTCACTCAAGTTCAATTGCGAGCGGTAAGCGACGTTGAGTGTCTGAAAGTCGCCCCCGTGGTAGCGGCCACCGATGACCGAGCGCACCGATTGTTGGGTCTGGATGTTGTATTGCGTGGCAGCGTCCAGTACCCAGCGATCCCCCAGGTTCAAGCGCGAACCCAGCAAAATATCGCTTAGTCCGGTGGCCGCTGGCGTTTGTCCGGGAAAGAGAGTCACTTTCTGCTCTTCAAAACGTAAGCGCTGCGCAATGCCAAAACTGGCCAATTGGGCGCCGGAGTCCGGGTCTAAAAACCGCGTCGTCAGGCCCAGTGTCAGCAAATTGTTATCGGAGATTTTGTCGTGGCCGACATAGGCGTTCTCGGTAAAAATTGCCGTCAAATTGAGGTCCTGCGCCGCGGTATCGTAATTGGGCAGCAGGCTTTGGTCGGTATACGGCGTGTACACATAAAAGGCCCGCGGCTCCAGGGTTTGCAGCAGATTCAGACCCAAAATCTCGGTGTTGCGTTCAAAGGTAAGGCCTGCATCCAGGCTGAAGGTGCTGACCAGGCTGTTGCTTGACTGCTGGTTGTTAATGGGGGCGTCAAATTGGTAGCGCGCCACATGGGTTTGCAGTTTGGGCGTGAGGTAAAAAGCCGGCCAGATTAGGGGGTAGCTGATTTGGGCCCACGCAAACCCGCGTTGCGCATTGGGCTGGCGGGTAAGCGTACGGTCACCTTCAAATTGGGTGAAGTCGGTGTCTACCGACCAGTCAACACCTTGCACATTGCTTTGGGCATAGCGCAAGGTCCATTGCGGAACCCGGTCATAAGGCGTAATGATTTGCAGGCCTTGCCACTTTTGCACTTTGAGCATGGAGGACAAATCACCACTGCCCCAGCCTGCAGTCAGGTCTGCCGGCAATTGACGTGCGGTGCCGCCCAATGCAAGCGCGCCTTGAAAAATAGTGCTGGTACTAAAGTCAGTGCCGTAGTTGTCATCGGCTACGCGGCTGATATTGGCTGCGATGGAAATGTTTCCGATGGGGCTGGGTATCTGCGTGTTGTGTGTCAGCGCTAAGGCGATGCGGTCCTGGCCACGCAACCGGTCGCCCGGCATATAGGCCAGTTTTACTTCCCCGGAATAGTTTGGCTCCAGATAGCGCAAATGGTTTTCTATATTCACCCCTCGGTTGCTCATAAAGTTGGGCGTCACCGTCAGGTCGTAATCGGGTGCGAGGTTGAAGTAGTACGGGGTGGCCAGTTCAAATCCGTTGGCGCTGTCGATGCCAAATAGCGGTGGCAAAAAGCCCGATTTACGTTTTTCCGTAATGGGAAAACTAAAGGGTGGCACCGGCAGCACCGGCACACCCTGAAAGTGCAAATAAGCGCCCTGGGCTTTGCCAATTTCTTCTTCATTGTCAATGTTGAGCTGGGCCGCGGTCAGCACCCATTCGGGCACCCATGCGGGCCCGGGTTTGCGGCGGCAGGTGGTGTAGGTGCCCTGCTGGGCCGTCATATGGTTTTTATCTGCAAAATCAGCGCGCAGTGCTTCGCCGTGTCCTTTCTCGCCGCCCAGATCGTAGGTAATCTGGGTGAAAAAGCCTTCAAAGCGCTCTACATCCATGTCCAGGTAGCTGCCGGTATAAATGCGATCGTTGCGCTCAATGCGCACATGGTCTTGGGCTTGCATGCGGTCGGTGCGCTGGTCGTAACGGAGGCGGTCGGCGCTGATCTTCGAGTCGGAGCGCTGCATTTGCGCGTTTCCTTCCAGCAGCACCTCCTTGTCGGCATGGCCGCTGAGCTTGTCGCCAGACAGGTAGATCCAGGTTTTCTGGCCTGTGGTGTCCATCAGGCTGACCGGGCCTGGTGTCCCTGACTTTGCGGCTTGGGCGCTGGCGGCTACTGCCAGGCATGCCAAGGCGGCCCCTAGCCCTGCCTGAATCAGGATCCTCGCCTTCCCATCGCGTGCTAAGGCGGGCCGCAAGCGGTGAGTTGGAGGCATGAACGAGGAAGAGGGCAAGGTAGGTGCGCAAAAAGAAGGACAATGGATTATCCATGAGCACAAATGCCCCGTCTTCTCTTGCCAGCGGTGCGCACGCGTCCGCTGTGGATTACCAAAGCGCTAGCGCCGCCGCCCCAAGCCCGGACAGTGCCACCTCCACCATGCTGCAAGCAGTGCACTGGGCTGATGCCGCGCGGGGGCAGGCGTTTGCTGTCTGGCTGCAGTCGGTACAAGAGCGCTTCAACTTGGAGCCCAAGAGCCTGCGCCTGGCGTCGGTCGATGCCAGTTTTAGGCGTTATTTGCGCTTGAACAGCGCGCATAGCACGTACGGGCCCAGTGTGATCGTGATGGATGCGCCACCGGACAAAGAAGACAGTACGCCCTTTGTCAAAGTGGCCGAACTGTTGCAGCAGGCGGGCCTGCATTGTCCGCAGGTACTCGATTGGAACCAGGCGCAGGGCTTTTTGCTGCTCACCGATCTGGGTGATCACACCATGATGCAGCGCATAGACCCGACAGCGGCGCCCCCCTTAGACGTGTATTTGCAAGCGGTGGACACCTTAATCGCCTGGCAAAAAGCCTCCCAGCCGGGCGTCTTGCCGCCTTATGACCATGCGCTCTTGCGCCGAGAAATGGCGTTGTTCCCCCAGTGGTATGTCGCGCAGCACCGCCAGCTGGTGCTCGATGCAGCGCAAAGCCAAGTCTTGGAGGCAGCGTTTGAAACCATCATCGCCAACAACCTCTCCTGGCCCTCGGTGTATGTGCACCGCGACTTTATGCCGCGCAACCTGATGGACGCCGGGCGCGCCCACCCGTTGGGTGTGCTGGATTTTCAGGACGCGGTATACGGGCCGATTAGCTATGACATCGCCAGCCTGATGCGCGATGCCTTTGTCAGCTGGGAAGAGGACTTTTGCCTGGATGTGACGGTGCGCTACTGGCAGCGAGCGCGCCAAGCCGGCTTGCCGGTGGGCGATGACTTTGGCGAGTTCTACCGTGCGGTGGAATGGATGGGCTTGCAGCGGCACATCAAAATCGCCGGTATCTTTGCCCGCCTGACTTTGCGCGATGGCAAGCCCAAATACCTGGCCGACACGCCGCGTTTTATCGGCTATATCCGCGCCACCTGCGCCCGGTACCGTGAGCTCAAACCCTTGCTGCGCCTGGTCGAGCGTATCGAGGGCATAGAGCCGCCCCAGGCGTTTTCGTTTGGCCGCGTTTAAGCACTTGGTGCCACGCGACGAAATGTCCCCGATAGGCGCCGCACGCTAATGCCCCGTTTCTACTGCCCATCCCCTTTGCAAACCGGCGCAGTGCTGGACCTGCCGCCTGGCCCGGCCCGGCATGTACAGGTCTTGCGCATGCAACCGGGCCAGACCATTACCTTGTTCAACCACGGCCCTGGCTGGGATGGGGGCTTGCAAGCGCAGCCGACAGCGGGCGAATTTGACGCTGACATCCTGCGCATGGGCCGCAGCCAGGTGCAGGTGCGCGTAGGGCCGCACAAGGCGCGGGAATGTGAGGCCGCGCGCCGGGTTGCTATCGCCGTTGTGATGCCGGCCAACGAGCGTATGGACTGGCTGGTGGAAAAGGCGACGGAGTTGGGCGTGGCCGCGATTTATCCCTTGACCAGCGAGCGCAGCGTGCTGCGCCTGACCGGGGAGCGGGCAGACAAAAAAATCGCGCACTGGCAAGCCGTAGCGATTGCGGCCTGCGAGCAGTGTGGCGCCAACCAGGTGCCGCAGGTGCATGGGGTGCAAAGCTTGCCGCATTTTTTGCGCGACCTGGCCGTCGCGAAGGTGCCCGAAGGTGCAGTGGCCCCAGCCCGTTTATTGCTGTCACTGCATGCTGACGCTAAGGCCTTGCGCCATTGGGCTGCGCTGGCAAGCACCCAAGCCGCACTGGTATTGTCCGGCCCTGAAGGCGGGTTGAGCCCCGCTGAAGAAGCGCTTGCCATAGAGGCCGGGTTTGCACCGCAGTCGCTGGGTGCGCGTACCTTGCGCGCGGAGACGGCGGCCTTGACGGCCTTGGCGCTATTGACCTGATTCGCTTGCTTGGCCGCTTTTGCTAGGCAGTCGCAAGCAGATCAGCCCAGCCTACTTGCAGCCATTGCTGCAAGGCGGCAAACACGCCGCCGGCCTCGGCTTCGTTGAAGATTTCGTGGAACAGCGCCTCAAAGCACAGCGACTGCACCATGGCCCCAGTGGCCAGTTTCAAAAAGTCGCGGCTGCCTTGCGGGCTGACCAGCTTGTCCTGACCGGCAAAGAGCAACAGCGTAGGCGTGTTCCATTGGGGCGCCGCGGCCAACACTTCGCGACCCGCTTGGGCGATGAACAAAGCCAGGCGCGCACAAATGCGGTCATGCACCAAGGGGTCGGCCTGGTAGGCTGCGACCACTGCCGGGTCGTGCGAAAGGTATTTGACTTGCAAGCCGTTGCCCACGCGCAGATTGGGCGCGATACCCGGCAGTGTGGCCAGCAGCAGTTTTTGAAAGGCATTGAGGCCCGGGTCCAGCGCGGGGCTGGATAAAACCAAGGCGTCTATGGGCCGCATGCGCAGCGATACAAAGCGCGCGGCCAACAAGCCGCCCAGACTGTGGCCCAGCAAGACCAGGGACTGGCCCGGCGCCATGGATTTGCGCGTCTGGTCCACCACCGCGGCCAGATCATCGAGCAGGGCGTGTTCGTCGCGCATGCTGCCGCGCTCACCGTCGGACAGGCCATGGCCCCACAGGTCAAAACTGCGCACCGCATAGCCCCAGCCATTGAGTTGTTGCGCCACATGTTCGTAGCGCCCACTGTGTTCGCCCAGGCCGTGCACGATAAGCACCTGGGCGCGCATCGCCGTCGCGTCGGCCAGCGGCCAGTCGCGCAATGCCAATTGCAGGCCGGGCGCAAGGCTTAGTTTGGAAAGCGTGGAGGTATCGGTCATGGCAAAGCACCTTGCTTAAGGGAAACGCGCAATCACCTGCGCCACAGCCGCCGTCAGTTTTTTGGCGTAAGGCACGTGCAGAAATTCATTCGGGCCGTGCGCATTGCTCTTAGGCCCGAGTACGCCGCACACCATCATTTGCGCTTTGGGAAAGCCCTGGCTGAGCATATTCATCAGCGGAATCGTGCCGCCTTGGCCGATGTAGCCGCAGCCGGCGCCAAAGTGCGCTTGCGAGGCCTCGTTGAGTGCGTGTTCAAACCAGGGCGCGGTATCAGGTGCATTCCAGCCGGTGGCGCCGCCGGAGGACTCAAAAGTCACCTTCGCCTGATAAGGCGCGTTGTCTTCCAGCAAGGCTTTCAGCGCTTGCACCGCCGTGGCCGCTTCCACCAGCGGCGGCAGGCGCAGCGAGAGCTTGAAGGCGGTGAAAGGGCGCAGCACATTGCCCGCATCGCGCATGGCCGGAAAGCCTTCGGCGCCGGTCACACTGAGCGTGGGCATCCAGGTGCGGTTGAGCAGGGCTTGCAGCGGGTCGGTGGTGGTGGGCAGCACCGATTGGGTGGCGCCACCGCAGTCGTAATGCGCCCAGGGAAAGCGCTTGTACACCTCATCGCCCAAAATATCTGCGGTAGTGCGCGCCTGTGCCAGCCGCTCGGGCGGCACCTCGCAGTGGAAGATGCCTGGTAACAAGCGCCCGGTAGCGCTGTCTTCCAGCCGGTCCAAGACCTGGCGCAACACCCGAAAGCTCGAGGGCACCACGCCACTGGCATCGCCCGAATGCACGCCTTCGGTCAGCACATCCACCCGCAGAAGGCCGCTGGCCATGCCGCGCAAGCTATTGGTCAGCCACAGCTGGTCGTAATTACCGGCGCCAGAGTCCAGGCACACCACCAGGCCGACATCGCCCAGGCGGGTACGCAATGCGTCCACGTAGGGCAGCAAATCGTAAGAGCCGCTTTCTTCGCAGGTTTCAATCAAACCCAGGATGCGCGGATGCGCCACCTGCTGCTCTTTGAGAGCGGCAATAGCCGCTATCGCCGCATAGGCGGCGTAGCCGTCGTCGGCCCCCCCGCGCCCGTAAAGCTTGCCGTCTTCGTACTTGGGCGTCCAGGGTCCCAGGTCTTTGCGCCAGCCGGAAAACTCGGGTTGTTTATCCAGGTGGCCGTACATCAAAACCGTTTGTTCTGACACGCCCGCCTGCGCACTGCGCGTGGCAGCCACTTCGAAAAAAATCACCGGCGTGCGCCCGGGCAGGCGCACCACTTCTAAGGCCAGGCCTTCGAGCTTTTGCGCCTCTATCCATTGCGCCGTGTTGCGCACGACGGTCTCGAGGTAACCATGGGCCAGCCAGTCGGCGTCAAACATCGGCGACTTGGCGGGGATGGCGATGTAGTCGCTCAGGCGCTGGACGATGTCCCCATCCCAGGCGCGGCTGACGTGGGCCAGGGCTTGGGTGGTGTTGAGCGCGCAGTCAGGTAGGCGGGCGGTCATGGCGTTTTCTCCATTCGTTTTCAGTGCGCATGATGCCACGCCTGCGCTCTATGATGGCCGACCAATGCACTTTACGGATGGCGAACATGGCAAACAGCGCGCATGCACCCCAGGTTTTGGCCTTTGACATTTTTGGAACTGTGGTCGATTGGCATGGCAGCATTGCGCGTGAAATACGCGCCATCCATCCGTCAGTCGATGCCGATGCATTCGCACTGGCCTGGCGTGCGGGCTACCAACCGGCCATGCGCCGCGTGATGGCGGGCGAGCTGCCCTGGACCTTGATTGACGATTTACATCGCATGATTTTGGATGAGGTGTTAGCGCAGTTTGGCCTGACACAGATGGACGAATCTGCCCGTGCCGACCTCAACCGTGCTTGGCATCGCCTCGATCCTTGGCCTGATGTCGTACAAGGCCTGATTCGTCTGAAAAAGTACTATGTCATTTGCACCCTGTCCAACGGCAATCTCAATTTGCTCAGCCGCTTGTCCAAGCGCGCGGGTTTGCCCTGGGATTGCATCTTGAGTGCCGAAGTGTTTCGCGCTTATAAGCCCGACCCGCGCACTTACGGTGGCGTAGCAAAAACCTTTGATGTATTACCCGAACAAGTCATGCTGGTCGCTGCCCACCATGACGACTTGGAAGCTGCCCGCGCTTGTGGATTGCAAACCGCCTATATCGAGCGGCCGCTGGAATTTGGCGCGCGCAATCCTAAGGATGTGAGTCCGCGCGCGGCCAACCAGCTACATGCGCGCGACCTTTTGGACTTGGCGCGGCAACTGGGCTGTTAACTAAGGCCTAGCGCGCCAGCTTGTATACCGACGTCCCCGCGCGCCAGTTGGGCAGCCAGCGCACGACCGCGCCATCTTGCAGGCCAAAGCTGTCAATCACGCGCAGGCCGTTCTTGCGGGCCAGCGCGCCCAGGTCGGCGTGGGTGCCGACGCGAATATTGGGTGTGTCGTACCATTGGTAAGGTAGGCGTTTGGTCACGGGCATACGGCCTTGTAGCACGCTAAAGCGGTTGGGCCAATGCGCAAAATTGGGGAAGGCCACGATACCCAAGCGGCCTACGCGCGCGGTTTCGCGGAGCATCACCTCGGCATTTCGCAAGTGCTGCAAGGTATCAATTTGTAGCACCACGTCAAACGAGGCGTCGTCAAACATGGCCAGGCCTTCGTCCAGGTTGAGCTGAATCACGTTGACGCCGCGCCGCACGCACGCAAGCACATTGGCATCATCGATTTCAACGCCATAGCCGCTGCAGCCGCGTGTGGTTTGCAAATGCGACAGCATGGCGCCGTCACCGCAGCCCAGGTCCAGCACGCGTGCGCCCACCGGCACCAACTGCGCCAGCGCGTTTTGGATAGAGAGGTCGCTCATACGCCTACCTCAAGCGCCAGGGAGTCGAGGTACGACCGCACCACACTGTGGTAGCGCACATCGTCGAGCAAAAAGGCATCGTGACCGTGCGGCGCATCGATTTCGGCATAGCTGACATCGCGCTGGTTGTCTAACAGGGCTTTGACGATTTCGCGGCTGCGCGCGGGCGCAAAGCGCCAGTCAGTCACAAAGCTGATGAGCAAAAATTTGCTGCGCGCTGCGGCAAGGGCCTTGGTCAAACTACCGCCGAAGGTGCGCGCCGGGTCAAAGTAGTCCAGTGCACGCGTGATCAACAAATAGGTATTGGCGTCAAAGTAATCGGCAAACTTGTCGCCCTGGTAGCGCAAGTAGCTCTCAATTTGGAATTCCACCTCTTGGGTGCTGTAACGGTAGTCGGTGCTGGCCACTGCATCTTGTACCGCATGGCGCAATTGGCGGCCGAACTTGGCGTTCATCACATCATCGCTCAGGTAAGTAATGTGCCCGATCATGCGCGCGATGCGCAAGCCGCGCTTGGGCACGACGCCGTGGCGGTAAAAGTGACCGCCATGAAAATCCGGGTCGGTGGTGATGGCGCGGCGCGCCACTTCGTTAAACGCAATGTTTTCCGCCGTCAGATTAGGGGCGCTGGCTACGACGACCGCGCGCCGGACACGGCTGGGGTATTGCAGCGTCCAGGCTAGCGCTTGCATGCCGCCCAGGCTGCCGCCCATCACGGCGGCCAAGGTTTCAATGCACAGACGGTCGAGCAAGCGTGCCTGCGCGTCCACCCAGTCCTCCACGGTGACCACCGGAAAGTCCGCGCCATAAACCTGGCCATCTGCGCTATCCGGATTAATATGCATCGGGCCGGTGGAGCCAAAGCACGAGCCCAGGTTGTTCACGCCGATCACAAAAAAGCGATTCGTGTCCACCGGTTTGCCTGGCCCGATCATGCTGTCCCACCATCCTTCGGATTTGGGCTGGTCTGCATAGACGCCGGCCACATGGTGCGAGGCATTGAGCGCATGGCAAATCAGCACCGCGTTGGATTTGTCTGCGTTGAGCGTGCCGTAGGTTTCAAAAGCCAAGTCATAGGCGCGGATGGACGCGCCGCTTCGTAATGGCAGTGGCGCCTCAAAATGCAGGGACTGGGGTGTGGCAATCAACATAAAAACAAAACCCGGCAACGCTAATCGCGGGGCCGGGTCAAGCAAAGATCGCGGGGGTCCGTGTTTAGCTGAATTTATTAAGCGCCCGCAAGCTGGAGCAAATTGGCGCTGTAGACAAAGTATAGCAACGCCTGTTGGTGCGCGCCGGTTTAAATTGGCAGCAGCACCAGCACGCCCAGCACCGCAAACACCAGGGCCGAGACGATATGTACCACGCGCATAGGCACCAGCCGGGTCATGCGCTCGCCCAGGTAAACCACGGGTACATTGGCCAGCATCATGCCCAAGGTGGTGCCGGCGACTACCCCGTAATAGGCATCAAAACGCGCCGCCAGCATCACGGTGGCGATTTGGGTTTTATCGCCCATTTCAGCGAGAAAAAACGCGACCACGGTCGTGCCGAACACGCCCCAGCGCGGCTCCTGCTCTTGCTCCTCGTCATCGATGGTGTCCGGTATGAGCATCCACACCGCCATGGCGATAAACGATGCACCCAGCACCCAGCGCAAGAGGTCTGGCCCGATAACCTGTGTCAACCAGGCTCCCAGCGCACCGGCCAAGCCGTGGTTGACGATGGTGGCCACAAAAATGCCCAGCACAATAGGAACGGGTTTGCGAAAACGCACAGCCAGAATCAGCGCGAGGAGCTGTGTTTTGTCGCCCATTTCGGCCAGGGCGACGATGCCGGCGGATACCAGGAATGCTTCCATTGCGTAGTTCTTTATGACGCCCGATGGCGTCGGAGTTTATTCAGGACAGGGATATGCGCTTTGCATAGCATTGCGCATTACCAGGCTCACCGGCATGTCTGCTTCGTACAATGCGCGGTTGCGTTTGCGTTCGGCCTCGAACAGACTGTGCGCCATCGCCGGCTCCATGCGTTTGTCAGCCGGGCAGATGCGCGCGCTGGCGCCCTGCGCCAGGTTTACTTTTTCGGACTCCATCAGGCCCTCCATCACGCCCACCAAGTAATAGCGCACATAGCTGGCACCCTGTTTATCGTGCTTTTCCAGGGCGTTGAATTGGCGCAAACTCATGGCCTGCCCATTGGCGCAGGCCATTACCAGGGCCAGCGCTAATAAGAGGGCCGAGCCGGCGCTGATGGCGCCCCGTTTGCTTACGTGCAAAGGCTGGCTGGTTCGAAATCGGGGCATGCGACGATTGTCTCTCTTAATGGCCATGCAAGGCCGCTTGCCCGAACGCTGTCTGCTGTCAAAGCCGCACCAAATTTGGCGCATATTTTGCTTATTTTTAGTGCATATACGGCGCAAGTATTCAATTTGCACCAAAACAAGGCATATCGCCTTTAGGAGTCACCAATGGACGCACTACAACAGGGCGCAAATACCTTATTTATTTTGTTAGGCGCCGTCATGGTGCTCGCCATGCATGCGGGGTTCGCCTTTCTGGAGTTGGGCACGGTGCGGCGCAAAAACCAGGTCAATGCCTTGGTAAAAATCCTGGCCGATTTTTCGGTCTCTACCGTGGTGTATTTCGCCGTCGGTTATAGCGTCGCTTATGGCACCCATTTTTTCGTAGGCGCTGAACAACTGGCCGCCAATAATGGTTATGGCTTGGTTAAATTCTTCTTTCTGCTGACTTTTGCCGCGGCCATTCCGGCGATTATTTCCGGCGGTATTGCCGAGCGCGCCAAATTCTGGCCGCAACTCATTGGCACTGCGGTGCTGGTGGGCCTGGTTTATCCCTTGTTTGAAGGCGTGGCCTGGAACCAGCAATTTGGCGTGCAGGCCTGGCTGATGGCGCATACCGGCGCGGAGTTTCATGACTTTGCCGGCAGCGTGGTGGTGCATGCCGTAGGTGGCTGGGTCGCCCTGGGCGCGGTGCTGCTCCTCGGTGCGCGTAGCAACCGTTACCGCAAAGACGGTGCGATCTCGGCCCATCCGCCCTCTAGCATCCCCTTCCTGGCGCTGGGCGCCTGGGTGCTGACGGTAGGCTGGTTTGGTTTTAATGTGATGAGCGCGCAAACCCTGGACAAGGTCTCCGGTCTGGTGGCGGTGAACTCTTTGATGGCCATGGTAGGCGGCACTTTGGTGGCCCTGGTCCTGGGGAAGAACGACCCGGGCTTTGTCCATAACGGGCCCCTGGCCGGTTTGGTGGCGGTGTGTGCAGGCTCAGATTTGATGCATCCGCTAGGCGCGCTGGTCGTGGGCGGTGTGGCGGGCGCTATTTTCGTGGTGATGTTCACCCTAACGCAAAACAAATGGAAGATTGATGATGTGCTGGGCGTTTGGCCTCTGCACGGTTTGTGTGGCACCTGGGGTGGCGTGGCCGCTGGCATTTTCGGCTTGCCGGCTTTTGGCGGCTTAGGAGGCGTGAGCTTGGGTGCGCAATGTGCCGGAACGCTGATCGGCGTGGTGTGGGCGTTTTTCAGCGGATTAGTGGTCTACGGCGTGCTCAAAATGACCTTCGGCTTGCGTATGAGTCAGGAGGAGGAATTTGATGGCGCCGATCTCTCTATCCACAAAATAAGCGCCACCCCGGAGCGTGAGACGAATTGGTAATTCGCAGGGTTTTCCCTATATATTGCAGTTAATCCGGCACAAATACTAGAAATTAGTATCTTTTTTCACTGCTTTATCAAAAAAACGCTTGCAAACTGTACAAATAGCGCATAATAAAATTGCTTTGCCATAAATTGGCGAGGCAGGTTTGCGGTGTTTGGTCAGTTTCGCGTCTGCTCTAAGTCTTTAATGGTTTGTTGATTGCGGTTTTGGACTCCATCGCGTTTTGAGTTATTTTGAGGAGTCCCAGCATGGGCAACAAACTTTACGTCGGCAATCTGCCATATTCTTTCCGTGACGAAGACCTGCAACAGGCATTTTCCGCACACGGTTCTGTCACCAGCGCCAAGGTCATGATGGAACGTGACACCGGTCGTTCCAAAGGATTCGGCTTTGTAGAAATGGGCAGCGATGCCGAAGCACAAGCAGCTATCAGCGGAATGAACGGCCAACAATTCGGTGGCCGTGGTCTGGTAGTTAACGAAGCGCGTCCCATGGAGCCGCGTCCCCCCCGTACAGGTGGTGGCGGTTTTGGTGGCGGTGCAGGTGGCGGCGGCGGTTACGGCGGCGGTGCCGGTCGTAGCGGCGGTGGCGGCGGCGGCGGTTACGGCGGTGGCGCCGGACGCAGCGGTGGTGGCGGCGGCGGCGGTTACGGCGGTGGCCGTAGCGGCGGTGGCGGTTACTAATCGCATCCGTTTTGTGGCTTTAAGTCACAAGCAATCAGG
>JBBAPY010000046.1:0-15458 GCA_040400635.1 Rhodoferax sp. | reverse complement strand
GGCAAGGCCTCGGCCCAGCTGGCACAGCTCAAGACTTTTGCTGAGAGCCTGGGCAAAGCCGACGTGCGCGAGTACCCCGGCAACAACGAAGCCTATGCCGATCTGGCTGCTGGACGCATCGTGGCGGTGGGCAATTCGCTGCCCAACATCAGCTATGTCGCGCAACAGCGTTCGGATACGTTTGAAGTAGTCAAACCGGCCTTCGGTGTGAAAACTTACTTCGGCTATGTGGCCCGCAAGGACGACGACTCCGCCAAGCTCATGGACGCAATTAGCGCCGCGATGCTCAAGATCAAGGCTGACGGGCGCCTGGGCAAGATCCAGAAAAAATGGTTTGGCGATTCCTTTGACACACCAGACTCAGTGCCTAACCCGGCTCTGTAACTTTTTGATCTGAAACCTGCCCCCAAGCTACCAAGGCTTGGGGGCAGATTCACTGCACACAAGCCTCGGAGCCCGATGTGTCCTGGAAACTCTTCGCACTCCTTGTTCAATCTTGCGGACTGACTATCGCCATCAGTGCAGTGTCTATTGTGTTTGGTCTGCTGATTGGTATTTTGGTCTCGGGCTCCATGCTCTCGCGTAATGCGCTTGTATCTTGGTGCGGACGCACCTTTGTGAGCTTTTTTCGCGGTTCACCCCTGCTGGTGCAACTGCTCCTGATTTACAACCTACTTCCCGTGCTGGGGCTGAATGTGCCCAGCTTGGTGGCCGCTATCGTCGGCCTGTCTTTGTGCGATGCTGCCTACCAGGCTGAGAACATGCGCGGCGGCCTGACCAGCATCCCCAAAGGCCTGCTAGAAGCGGCCGATATGCTGGGCCTAAGCCCGCGCCAGCAATTCTGGCGCATCAAAGTGCCTATCGCGCTGCGCCTGACCTTGCCCGCACTCACCAGCGAGGCCATCATGATCGTCAAAGCCTCTTCTCTGGTGTCGGTGGTCGGCGTGGTCGAGCTCACGCGCATGGCACAAGACCTGGCGGCCAGCACCTTCAAACCGATTGAGATGTTTGCTGTCGCAGGATTGCTGTATTTCGTCACCAACTGGGTCTTGTCCCAATTAGGCCGGCGCTTTGAGCGCTCCTTTAGCTGGGGTATCCGATGATCATCGACTTCACCCACATCATCGAGCAACTGCCCGAGCTGGTGCGTTCCATGGGCGTGACGCTGGCGATCTGGCTGGTCGGCACGGCCGGGGGCCTGATGCTTGGCTTTTTTGTGGCGCTAGGGCTGCGCTTCGGCTCCCGCTTGGTGCGCTGGCTGCTGTATTTTTATGTCGAGCTGATACGCGGCACGCCATTTTTGGTGCAGCTTTTTTTGCTCTATTACGGCGGGCCGTTTATCGGCATTGCGCTGGACCCGATACCTGCAGGATTGCTAGGTGTCACCGTCTATGGTGCGGCCTATTTCAGCGAAATTTTCCGGGCCGGTTTTGACGCCATTCCGCGTGGCCATGTAGAAGCAGCGCAGTGCCTGGGCCTTTCGCGCATGCAAATCATTTTCCGCATCGAAGTACCTGAGATGACCATGCTGGTGCTTCCCCCGGCGGTGAACATGACGGTTATCCTGCTCAAAGAGACGGCGGTGCTGTCCATCATCACCGTGCCCGAACTCACGTTTTTGATGCAGGCCATAGGCTCCCAGCAATACGCCTTTGTCGAAGCCATGGCAGTACTAGCCTGTTTTTACTGGGCTATGGTGTCGATCACCGGCCGCATCGGTAAGGCCTTTGAACAAAAACTCTCTAAATTCACCTTCGCCCACACATGACAACTGCACCCACTTCAGCGAATCCTGCCATCTCTGTGCGTGGCGTGAGCAAGCGCTTTGGTCAGACCGAAGTTTTGCATGGCATTGACCTGGACATTCCGCAAGGCCAGGTTACCTGCGTGATTGGCCCCTCGGGTTCGGGCAAAAGCACGCTGCTGCGTTGCATGGCGTTTTTGGAAGAAGCCACCGAAGGCACTATCCTGATCAACGGCGAGCCGCTGGGCTTCTCGCAAGTGCCGGGGGCGGCCCGCGTGCGCCTCGCGCCTGAGCGCATACGCGCGGTGCGCGCCAACATCGGCATGTGTTTTCAGCAATTCAATTTATGGCCGCATATGACGGCACTGGGTAACGTCAGCGAGGCCCTCAAAACCGCACGCGGTGTGCCCAAAGCGCAGGCCGAAGAACGCGCCATGGCGCAATTGCGCAAAGTCGGCCTGGAAGACCGCGCCGGGCACTACCCTTCGCAACTTTCGGGCGGCCAGCAACAACGCGTAGCGATTGCCCGCGCGCTGGCTTGCGAGCCCAAAATCATGCTGTTTGACGAGCCCACGTCCTCGCTGGACCCTGAACTCACCGGCGAGGTCCTCAAGGTCATGCGCGACCTGGCTGCCGACGGCATGACCATGGTGGTGGTGTCCCACGAAATCGGCTTTGCCGCCTCGGTGGCCAACCGCATTACTTTTTTAGATGAAGGCAAACTGCTATTACACGGCACTCCCGCCGAAGTCTTCGGCAAACCCCGCCACCCGCGCCTAGACCAATTTTTGGACACCTATTTGGACCGCGGCGCGGCGATGTTGGTGTAGCGCTTTAGGCCTTTTAAGCGCTTACTTTTTCGGCACCTCGCCAGCGCGCGTGGGCCAGCAAAGTCGGTACTACACGCCGCCGTGTTGTGCCCAAAATTGGGCGGGGGTGATGATCGGATAACGCCCGACCAGAGCCAGCAAGTCTTTATCCCCAGTGATGAGATAGTCGATATTTGCGGACGCCATCCCAGCCACCAAGGTTCCGAGCACAGGCTGATCCCCTGCGTCTCGTAATTCGGGGTCTATGTCTTTATCCGGTTCTATGACTTCGGCCTGGATAGATAAAGCGTCCACCAAATCGTCTATTTCGGCAGCGCTCAAACCATGGCGGTGCGACAAACGTGGCAAGACGCGCCGCAATTCGTCCAGCAGGTAATCGGACAACACTAGTTCCAGCGAACCCCGATGCCAGGCGGTCAAAATTTTGCCTGGGATACTGGCCGGATAGGCGATCCCTGACAGTAATACATTGGTATCTAGCACCACGCGCATACCTTGCGCTATCAGTTGGCTTTACATGGAATCGCGCTGGTGCCAGGCGCATGCTTTTGCATGGTCTACCGCTCTGCGGCAATGGCCGCTTCTATCTCTGCCAAGCCCTGCTCTTGCGGCACTGCAGCAAAGCCAGTTTCAATCCGCTGGCACAGCGCATCAAAGCGGCCTTGCATGCGCCGGATACGTTCAAACAAGCGGGCGTCCACCAGGGCAGCGACGGGTTTGCCGTCCTTGCTGATCAGTACGCTGTCCTGGCGGTACTGCACTTGGTTGAGCATTTCGCCCAGGTTTTGCCTGAAATTCACGGCGTTGGTTTGGGTAATCATGGCTTTTCTATCCTTCGATAGGCATATCGATCATGTTGGTCATTATGACCCATACGCCGGCTAAAGGCATCAACTGGTAAACAGTTTCCCCGGATTCATCAAGCACTGCGGGTCCAGCAGTTGCTTGACCTGCGCCATAGCGGCGAGCTTGGTGTTATCGGTGGTGTCGTTCATCGCGCCTATGCGCTTGGAGCCTACGCCGTGCTCTGCGGAAAACGAGCCCCCCATGGCTTGCAAGTTCCGGTAAAGGATGTGCTCTACCGCTTGCGCGCGCTCGGGCGGCAGCGGGCCGGCTTGGTTCAAGATGATGTGCAAATTGCCATCGGCCAGGTGGCCGAAGATGTAGGGGCGCCAGGCCGGATCGTGCTGCGCTAATTCGGCCTGCACTTGCGCTGCATAGGCGGGGATGCGTGAGAGCGGCACCGACACATCGTACGACGGCGCTTGCGGATGCGCGCGGTACACGATGTCGGTGTCTTCGCGCAGGCGCCAGAGTTCGTTTTCCTGGCGCGCCGAGCTGGCGATGATGCCGGTGGCGCCAGGGTAATCGGCGGCAATGGATTCAAATAAATTTTCCAGCGCGGCATTGAGCGCATCGCTCTGGTTACCGCCCAACTTGAGTAAGAGGTACATGGGCTGGTCCAGCGGCATAGCTGCGTCCACCCATTGCAAGGCCTTGGCATTAAGTTGCATAAAGCCTTGCCACAGCGCTTCGGCAGCGCGCAAATGGCCAGCGTCGATGTGCAAAGCGCGGCTGATGACATCCAAAGTCGCTTCCACAGTGGGCAGACCTAGCAAAACCGTGGCGCTGGCCGGAGGCAGCGGGTCCAGCTTGATAACCACGCGGGTGACAACGCCCAGCGTGCCCTCGGCGCCTATGAACAAATGTTTCAGGTCGTAGCCCGCAGAGTTCTTCACCACCCGCGTCAAGTCCTGAAACACCGTGCCGTCCGGCAGCACGGCTTCGAGGCCGAGCACCCGGTGGCGCATCACGCCATTGCGAAAGGCCATGACGCCGCCGGCGTTCGTCGACACCATGCCACCCAGCGTGGCCGAACCGCGTGCGGCCAGGTCAATGCCCGGCTCTAGCTGAACCGCTGCCGCAGCCTCTTGCAAAGCCTGCAAGGTGCAACCCCCACCCACTACGGCCACACGATCAGCCACATCGATAGGCTCTATTTGGTTCATGCGCAACAAAGACAGCACAATTTGCCCCGGCTCCGACACGCTGCCACCGACCAGCCCGGTGCGCCCGGCTTGCGGCACCAGCGACACGCCATGTTGCGCACACAAGCGCACTACCGCAGCCACTTCCTGCGTAGAGCCCGGCGAGACGACGATGCCTGCGCCCAGGTTCTGCGGGTTCCAACCCACGTCAAGCAGCGCTACCGCTTCAGCAGTCGCCACATGGTCTGCACCGATGGCTGCGCGCAGGGCATCGATCAGTGCAACAGGAACGTGCGACGCGTACATGGTGGCTTTCTTGAAAGTTTTAAGACACAGGGTTCAGCACCGCCAGCGCGGCCAACAAACGGTGGTTGTCCTGCGTGCTGCCGATGGTGGCGCGCATAAAGCGTTCGTAACCGGCTTCGCGCCAGGCCTTGACGATGATGCCCTGGCGTAAAAGCGCGGCGGCTTGTTCGGCGCTGTCACTGCGGCATTCGAAAAACAAAAAATTGGTTTGCGAATCGGCGACGCGCAAACCCAGCGCTTTGATCGCCTGCGCCACCCGCGCACGCTCGGTGCGTAAGCGCGCCACCGAAGCGCGCATCCAGGCATCATCTTCGAGGGCGGCGATAGCGGCCAATTGCGCCGCGGCATTCACGTTGAAAGGCGTTTTGGCCGAGCCCATCACGCGTGCAATTTCCCCATCTGAACACACCGCGTAACCCACCCGCAAACCTGCCAATCCGTAGGCCTTGGAAAAAGTGCGCAACACCACAAAGGGCAGGCCACTGGTCTTGAGCATTTCCAAGCCGTCAACACTACCGGGGTCGGCGTATTCAAAATACGCTTCGTCCAGCACCAGCAGGCTGCCCGGCTGTACCGCGTGCAGCACGCGCTGCAAATCGGCATGGCTGAGCGCGGGCCCCACCGGATTCCAGGGCGAGGACAAAAACATAATGCGCGGCACTGCGGCCATGGCGCGCTCTAAGGCGTCCAAATCAAAACCAAAGCTGGCCGTCATCGGCAGCTTGACCACGGTAGCGCCCAGCGCCAGGGGTTCGATTTCATGCAAGCCAAAGCTAGGCACCACGGTCAGCACCTGATTGCCCTGTACCAACATGGCCCGCGACACCGCCGCAATCATTTCTTCCGAACCATTGCCCACCACAATCTGCGCCGCATCCACGCACAGGCGCGTTGCCAGCGCCGCGCGCAATGCGGTACAGGCCGGGTCGGCGTAGCGCCAGGGCTCGAAAGCGCTGGAGGCCAAGGCCTGCATCACCTTGGGCGAGCAGCCCTCTGGGTTTTCGTTGCTGGCCAGGCGGGCAATGTCTTGCATACCCGACGCAGCGCGGGCAATCGCCACATTGGTGCCCGCGTTATAGGGCGGCAGGGCCGCTACGTGGGGGTTGAAATGCAGGCCCAGGTGTGTGGCGCTCACGATACGGCCTCCGGGTGAATGGGAATAGCGCGATGACGTGCCTGCGCCTGCGACTTTTCTTCGGCAATCAACTGCGCCATCGCACGGCGAAAGCGTGTCGGACCTAAGTCAATTTTTAAGCCAATTGGTGGCACGCTGGCGTTTTCGATGCCGCGGTGCACCGCTTCCAAAATCACCTTGTCTTCGGCAAAAGCGCCGCGCACCGACTCGGTGAACTGGCGCGACACTTCGGCATCATCGGGCGCGAAATTGCGCATCTGAAACCAGTAGTAACGCGTGTGGTTTTCATCTAACGGCGTCATAAAGTTGTAGCTGTCCATGATGAAGCCATCCGGGTGCAGCGGCTTGTCGTCACCTCCCGTGCCCGCCGGTACAAAAATCGCCTTGATATAGGCGTGGCTGGGAAAGCGCACTTCATATTGCTGCTTACGGTCGCAGTTACCTTGAAACTTGAGGAAAGGCACATAAAAAGGCGCCGGCTCCACATTGCGCATCCAGCGCGATACCGTGACACCGTTATCGGCCACGGTGGTATCGAGCGGCGTGTCCTCGCAAGCGGCATTACCAAAGGAGCTTTGGTGCACCCAGGACACATGCGAGGGGTCCAGCAGGTTGTCGGTGATGTGCAGGTAATTGCAAGCCATGTCGATGGCTTCGCCCTGGTTGCAGCCCCAGCGAGGGTCGTCCCAATGCGCAATCGCGTGGATGGTGGACGGGTCAGCGCGTTCAGGCTCGCCCATCCAAATCCACAACAGACCGTAGCGTTCGTGCAGCGGGTAGGCACGCACCCGCGCGCCCGGGGGGATACGTTCCATACCCGGCACCTTGACGCAAGTACCGCTGCAATCAAAAGTCAGCCCGTGGTAACCGCACTCGAGGTGATCGCCCTGGATGCGGCCCAGCGACAGCGGGAGTTTGCGGTGCGGGCAAGCGTCCTCCAAGGCGGCGGCGCTGCCATTGAGCTTGCGGTAGAGCACGATGCGCTCGCCCAGTACCTGCACCGCACGCGGACTGCTGCCCAGTTCGCGATCCCATGCGGCGATATACCAGGTATTGCGCAAAAACATGGCGAAAACTCCTTGCAAAAGACGCGGCCTGCATAGTCGAGCAAGGCCGCCCGGCTGAGGTCTGCTTCAGTATAGTTGTCTATACAACTTTCACTAAAGCGGGAAAACCCTGAGCCTGCCCGCCGGATATCCGGCGTATATTTGTAAAGACAACTTGAAAGGCCGAGCAATCGGCGCAGCCGCCACGGCCTTAGTAGGAGACCGCATGATCGATCAAAACACCAGAACAGCTTACCAAAGAGACGGCGCCGTGCCCTTGCGCCAAGTGGTCAGCCTGGATTGGATTGAGCGATTGCGCGAAGGCGTGGAAGAAAACTTGCGCCAGCCCGGCCCCTACGCCAAGCACTACACGCCCGAGGGCAACCCGGGCCGTTTTTTTGGTGACTATTGCAACTGGCAGCGCATTGACGCCTACCGCGACTTCTTTTTTGAATCACCCATCAAGCACCTGGCGGCGCAACTCATGGACTCGCCCAAGGTCAATCTGTACCACGAACATATTCTGGTCAAAGAGCCGGGCACCAAAGAGCGCACCCCCTGGCACCATGACCAGCCTTACTACCCCATAGACGGCGAGCACATCATCAGCTTTTGGATACCGCTGGACCCGGTGAACCAGGATACGGCCATCGAATTCATTGGTGGTTCGCACGCTTGGGGAAGGTGGTTTACGCCGGCGCGCTTTGTAGATGCCAAGACCCATACCGCCGCCGAAGATCCGCGCTTTGAGCCGCCGCCCGATTTTGAGGCTCAACGCGCGCAACACCGCGTTTTGCAATGGCCGCTGGAAGTGGGCGACTGCATTGCGTTTCATGGCCTGACCGTACATGGCGCCCCGGCCAACGCCAGCCCCAACCGGCGCC
The DNA here is from genome assembly GCA_040400635.1 of Rhodoferax sp. Classification (GTDB taxonomy): domain Bacteria; phylum Pseudomonadota; class Gammaproteobacteria; order Burkholderiales; family Burkholderiaceae_C; genus Allorhodoferax. Next base: position 7,525 of record JBBAPY010000046.1, on the reverse strand, counting down.
GCGCCTTCTCAGCCCGCTTCACCGGGGCCGATGCCCGCTTTGAGCTGCGAAGCGGCTTTATGTCGCCACCGCCACCGCCTTCAGGCGGCCCGACCCCTGGTGCGGCCATGGACTCGGCGGCGTTTCCGGTGCTGCTAGGGGCCTGAACCTTCGGGCCTTGGTTCCAGGCGCTGGGCCTGACACTACGCAAGCGTGTGTGCGCTAACAATCGGGAAAACCCCGACGCCTTGGCGACCGCAAGTGGGCTGCGCTGTGCGATAGTTACGCCATGCAAAGAAGAACCTTACTCAAACTTGGAATCGGCTCAGCCATCGTGCTGGCCGCAGCCGGAGGCGCGGTGGCACTGCTGCAGCCCGGGCTGGTCAAAGGCAAACTCAGTGACCCGGCACGCCTGGTGCTCAGGCGCGTAGCCCAAGCCATGCTGGCCGGCACTTTGCCGACCGATCCAGCGGCCCAAGAGGCATCGCTGCTGGCTTACCTAGAACGTACCGACAACTTCATCGCCGGCGCACCGCAAGGGGTACAAGCCGAACTCTCGCAATTGTTTGCGCTCCTAGCCACCATGGCCGGGCGGCGCGGCATAGTGGGCCTGTCGGCAACTTGGGAAAGCGCCACGGTCGCCGAGGTCGGCGAGGCATTACAAGGCATGCGCGCCTCGGGTACCGAGCTCAAGCAACAAGCCTATCTGGGCCTGCACGACCTTGTGTGTGCGCCGTATTTTTCGGGCGAAGAATCCTGGGTCGTGCTGGGCTATCCCGGACCTACTGCCGTCTAGCCACCTGGCGCCCTGAGTGCGCCACTCACCTATTCCCTTTTTTTATTGAGTTAGCACGCCATGAGCAATATTCCTGATCCCATCCTCCAAGGTCTGCAGCGGGGCTGGAAAGTCTTGGGGGGTAAACACGGCACGGTACCGGCCAGCCTGAGCTGCGATGTCGCCATCATCGGTTCGGGCGCAGGCGCGGGCATCACCGCCGAGTTGCTGACCAAGGCCGGCCTGTCGGTCATCATCATCGAAGAAGGCCAGCTCAAAACCAGCACCGACTTTAAGCAGCGCGAGCCCGAGGCCTATGCCTCGCTGTACCAGGAATCTGCCGGGCGCAAAACCAAGGACAAGGGCATCACGATTTTGCAAGGCCGCAGCGTCGGCGGCACCACCACCGTCAACTGGACCAGCTCCTTTCGCACGCCCACCGATACCCTGAACTTTTGGCGCGACAAATTCGCCCTGCCCGACTACACACCCGAAACCCTGGAGCCCTACTTTGCCCAGGCCGAAGCCCGCCTGAACATCGCGCCCTGGACCGTGGCGCCCAATGAGAACAATGAGCTATTGCGCCGTGGCGCAGAAAAGCTAGGCATCAAAGCCGAGGTGATGCAGCGCAATGTGAAGGGCTGCTACAACCTGGGCTCCTGCGGCATGGGCTGCCCCACCAACGCCAAGCAGTCGATGCTGGTGACCACCATCCCCTACGCGCTAAACCATGGCGCCACGCTCTTGGTGGAAACACGCGTCGAACGCATGACGATCGACAAAGGCCGCATCAGCGATTTGCAATGTATTTCCGTCAAACCCAATGCGGCGCCGCTCGATAGCGCGCAAACGCCGACACGCATCATCGCCAAACACTATGTGCTGGCCGGTGGCGCGATCAACTCGCCCGCGCTGCTCTTGCGCTCCAAGGCACCAGACCCGCACAAGCGCCTGGGCGCGCGCACTTTTTTACATCCAGTCGCCATCACCACCGCCGTCATGAAAGACACGGTGGACGGCTGGGCCGGTGCGCCACAAACCATTTATTCGGACCACTTTTTGTACACCCAGCCGGTGGACGGCCCCATCGGCTTCAAACTCGAAGTAGCACCTTTGCACCCGGTGTTTTTTGGGGCCAACCTGCCCGGCTTTGGTGAAAAACAGGCGGCGCTGTACCGCCAATTTCCCAAGGCCAATGTGATGCTGGCGCTGATGCGCGATGGCTTTCATGAAGGCGCCGTCGGGGGTAAGGTCGAACTGCAAGGCGATGGCTCGCCCCTGCTGGACTACCCGCTCACCGACTATGTGCTCGAAGGCGCGCGCCGCTCTATGCTGGCCATGGCGCAAATCCAGTTTGAGGCCGGTGCCACCATGGTCTACCCGGGCCACGAACTGGCAGACGGCAGCAGCACCTGGGCGGCCACCAAAGCGGCCATCGAGGCCCTGCCGATGAAGCCACTACTGACCAAAATCGGCAGCGCCCACGTCATGGGCGGCTGCGGCCTGGCGGGCGATGAAAAACTGGGCGTCACCCAGCCCGACGGCCAGCACTGGCAAATAGAAAACTTGTCCATCCACGATGGCTCCCTCTTCCCCACCAGCATTGGCGCCAACCCCCAGCTTTCGATTTACGGTAACGTGAATCGCTTGGCCCAAGGTCTGGCCAAGCGCTTGGGCGGGACGACGGTGGCGCTGGCATAAACGCAAAAACGCTATGAAAAACCTAGGTCCATTTGCAGTACTTGTCAGCATCGTCACACTGCTTTTTTCAAACCCCGTGCAAGCCGATTGGACGCCAGTCGGACCTACGAGTAGCGCGCAATTTTTTATGGACAAGGCCAGCCTTACGCGCAAAGCGGGCATGGTGCAAGTGTGGGAACTGGTGAATATGGAGCAAGCCGATGGCGAGGGCGTGCGCTCTAGCCGCTTTTTGGTCGAGTACGACTGCAAAGGAAAACGCAGCCGGGGTCTGGATATGCAAACCTATAAAGAGCCCATGGGCGCCGGCAAAGTGTTGCAACAACTCGGACCGGACCCTGATGGCTGGGAAGCCGTGCCGGCGGACAGCATATTTTCGCAACGCATGAATATGGCTTGCGGGAAATAATCGGCGAAAAAAAAGCCCACTCAATGGGCCCTTGGCGGAAGGTGTGTCAGCCAAGGTCTTGGTTAGGCCTTGCGCTTACTTAACAAGTCTAGATACTAACGGCGCGGGTTCTGCCTTGCCCTAGGGAGTTGGCATCACGACTTTTTTGTCGCTACAAATAATTTGAGAATTTTATTTTTTGTGAGTACAATAATCCACGTGGAAATCAGCTTTGACTCTGCTAAAAGTGAACGCAACGTGACTGATCGCAGTCTGCCGTTCACGCTGGTTGAGCAAATTGAATGGTCAGGTGCGGTGATCAAAGAGGACGTCCGTAAAAACTATGGTGAGCGCCGTTACCTTGCACTTGGAATGATCGGTGATCGGCTACATGCCTTGGTGTTCACACCCCGCGCAGACAAGGTGCATGTCATTAGTCTGCGCAAAGCGAACCAACGAGAGGTGAAAAATTATGGGCAAGAAACCAAACCCTGAACTAATTGACGACGAGAACCCCGAATGGACGGCGGCGGATTTCGCCAAAGCGCGTCCGGCCAGCGAGGTGCTGCCCCAAATCTTTGGCGCAAAGCTTGCGCACGAAATGCTCAAGCCCCGCGGTCGCCCGCGTGCCGAGCACCCGAAAGAGCGCATCAATATCCGCCTGTCACATGAGGTTGTCGAGTACTTCAAGTCAGCGGGTGAGGGCTGGCAGACTCGCATCGACGCAGCATTACTCCAGTTCATCACCGAGCACCGAGGCCGGTAATCGGCTGCACCGCTGCTGTGGCTGCCTGCTCGCGCTTTTGGGCTTGGTCTTGGGGGAACAGGCAGAGTAGGACAAGTACAAAGCCGATCTCGTCGCCCGCGTGCGACAGTTCCAGGCAAAAATAAGAACAGCCCCGATTGGGGCTGTTTACATTTGGCGGAAGCTGTGTCTGAAACTACCCATGTGGAGCCTTGGAAGGCCTTGCATGATGTTGGACGACCTTACCGCGTCTCTTTCGCCCTGTACCTCAAAGTTTTTAGGCAATAACTAGTTTCTGCCTTTGCGTGTCCCTTCCAAGACCCTACGCTAACCCCTACAAGACCGCATATCCCTTATCAAGGCCTTGCTGGAGTAACGAAAGTGGTAACAAATAGGAGCCGACATGCAACTTACAGACATCGTAGTCAAGAAACTTTGCCAACCCGGACGGCATACAGACGACCAAACCAAGGGGCTTCACCTTTGGGTCAAAGTCACCGGCCAGAAGTACTGGATTTTCCGGTACACCCACCAAAGCAAGCGCCTAGCGCTTAGCTTTGGCGCCTACCCTGACGTTGGGCTCCGGCAGGCCCGAGAACGGGCTATTGAGGCCCGCAACCTAATTAACAAGGGAACCGACCCCACCCAAGAGAAAAAAGCTGCCAAAGAGGCGGAGGCATCCAGCGCAGCGCCAAGGTTCAAGGAATTTGCACTGGCCTACATCGAGACCATGCGCCCCAAATGGCGCAACCAAAAGCACGGTGACCAGTGGGTTGCCACCGTAGCCAACTATGCGTTCCCGGTGATCGGCACGATGCCGCTGGAAAAAATCGAGACGCAGCACGTTTTGGAGATACTGACCCCGATCTGGCACACCAAGTCAGAAACCGCTGTGCGACTGCGCGGACGCCTCGAACGAATCCTGAGTGCGGCGATCACCCGCAAACTTCGCAAGGGCGCCAATCCAGCCTTGTGGAAAGGGCACCTCGAGAACCTGCTGCCTACGCAGCGGGCATCCGACAACCACCATGAGGCCCTGCCCTACCCCGATATCCCGGCATTCATGGCTAAGTTGCGCAACGCAGATGGGTTATCGGCATTGGCCTTGGAATTCTCCATTCTCAACGCCTCCAGAACCAGCGAGGTGTTGTTGGGGCTGCGCGGCGAGGTGCAGAGCAACGTCTGGACCATACCCGGCAACCGTATGAAGGCTGGGAAAACGCACCAAGTGCCGCTTTGCCAGCGTTCGTTGGACTTAATTCTGATCGCCGAGAGCATTGACTCCGATAGCGTGTACCTGTTCTCGCGCAACGGCAAGCCGCTTTCGAACATGGCCATGCTCATGATGGTGCGCCGGATGCAGCCGGGGTTGACCGTGCACGGCTTTCGCAGCACCTTCAGGGATTGGGTATCCGAGGAGACCGACCACAGTCCGGAAGTGGCCGAAATGGCGCTGGCGCATACGATTGGCAACAAGGTGGAAAAAGCCTATCGCCGGGGTAACCTGTTGGAGCGGCGTCGGCGGCTTATGCAGGACTGGGAGTCTTTCTGCATGGTGGGAAATGACAGCAACTTGACCCTACTGCAGACGCGACTGGCAGCTTGATCCTGCTGGGCGTTCACAAAGCGAAGCGGGAAAATGCACAGAAAGGTTTTGTCTTGAAACAAACTTAATGGAAAACTTATGGTCACGTCGTCCAAGCAAGACAGCTCTCAACCGAGCGGCAAAAAAATCCCTAATCCAACTAAAGCCGTCATTCAACGGGTGGTTGCCAGAGGAATCGATGAAATTCTTTCGGATGCCGACAAGGCAATGGATGCTGTTGATGAGTTTCTTGCCCCTAACAGTCTTAGCGCATCGTATGAAAATTTACTGGGAAAAAAGAAACACTCAAGGGCTGAATTGATCGAATTGCTTGCACGCGCCTTAAGTGAAAACGATTACCTGAGAAAAATGAAATTAGTGCAGGAGCAAGCTATAGGCAAAATTCGCGGGAAGAATCATTTGCTTTTACAGTCGTCCTCTGACCGCCACCCGGGTGGCAAATCGCCTTCCACTTATCTTTGGGCTGCTGCCTTGCAGATCGCGCGAGATCATCATGCGGAAACTGGCAAGTATCTTAGCGCTGAGCGAGTCTGCCGCGCGATATGCCGTGAGGCATTCAACAATGACGTAGTTACATACGTCGCCGAAGTGCAAAAGAAGCAGAAAGACCCGATTCCCTATGAGGATTCGGTAAATGCACGTTGGATGCCTTTTAAGGGCAAGTACGGTATGCCCATTTCGACGCGGACAGTATCTGTTTGGTTGAAAGAAGCCAACCTAATCGGGGACAGCAAAAAATTAAGTAGGAACAAGTAGCTGCGCATTTTTCCTATTTTTTCAGACTCACACTTGGTACTCCTACCAACCAAAGGAGTCCCATAGTGACCAATTCCAAGCAACTGTTGCGCATCGCCGAAGTCAGCGACTTCACGTCCCTAGCCAAGTCCACCATTAACCTGTGGGTGGCGCAGGGCAAGTTTCCCAAGCCGATACTGCTGTCGCCGACGATAAAGGTCTGGCGACTCCAGCAGCTCCATGAATGGGTGGACCTGCACACCGGATCCGCAGCAGCGGACGCGTCGTAATGTTGGTCCGCAAAAATCATGAATCGGGATGCTGCATGAAACAGCATTGGATGCAATGTCCCACGGCTAGCCCATCCGCTGTGCGTTTGCATTGCTTGGCGCGACCAGCGCCATGACTGCAATCAAGCCCGATTCCGAACCGGCTGATGACGGCCTAGGGCCACCTGATAGACCATTGGCGCGCGCCAACGATGTGCCCGTTAGAAGTTTGGGTTTTCGGACCATAAATAGCGTTCAACGCGCGCTGATCAAACCACCTGCGTTGAAGTTGCTGCTACTCAACATCGCGATACATGTGAACAGTAACACCGGGATCGCTTATCCGGGATTGGGTCTGCTGGCCAAGGAGTGCTCACTGTCGGTGTCGCACACCAAGCGGCTGCTCAGCCTAGCCAAGAAAGCTGGAATTGTTGCCGTGGTGTCCTTAGGTGGCGGGCACAGATCAACCCGCTACCAGTTCGATCTTGATGCACTGGCCAAGTACATTCCCGAGCCCGCTTTACCAATCCCGGCGCATGTCGTAGAGCGCTTGAGGGGGCCCATGGCCGAACCGGGCTCAACCATGAACCCGGTTCAAGGTGGAGCAGGTAGCCAGTCCACCCGTGAACTGGCAGCCGGTTCATCCATGAGCACCAAACCCCAACGACCCCAAAGACCCCAGTCTTTGGGGGAGGGGGGTAGGACCACCTCTTCGGGGTCGGCTTCGCCTCCCCCTTGGGTGGTCCCAGCGTTACCTGTGCAACTTGACCCGAACCTTTTTGCCCAGTTGGTGGAAATGGGTTCCCAGAAGCAGCCCCGTGTGGACGTATTGGCAAAGGCGGCTTTTGAATTGGATGCTGCCGGTCATGATCTAAATTCGCTTGTTACCCTAACCTTGGGATTGGGTTTGAAGTCCTGGTGCAAACCTGAAAGGGTGAACTACAAAAAAGTTCCTCATCCAAAGCAAAGTCCACTTGAAACCGAAGCCCAAAAGCAACTAGGTGGGGACGGTTGGGGGGGGTATTGAGGTGGACAAAAATGACGTTACTCAAATGCTCCTGCAAAGGCGTGAGTTGGCGGAACTGGTTGGTAACCCTTACCCCTGCGGCGATGAGGTGTTGCAGCTATTTGCGGGAGATGTCATCTACACGAAGAACCTATCGGGATGGACGAAACGGGAATATATTGCGACTCCTCACCTGCATTTAGTCGACAACAAAGCTGATCACATGGTGGACTACTGGTTGGCCGAATGGTCAGGCGTCCCCAATTTAGCCAAGGAACGTGGCGAGAAATTTGCGGAGAAGCAAAAGCAAGCGTGGGAAGGGTT
>JBBAPY010000045.1:0-15488 GCA_040400635.1 Rhodoferax sp. | reverse complement strand
TCGCCCACTTCGGCGCGCTCGGCAACAAAGCGCAGGCGGTCGAAGTTCATATTCGCGCCGCACAAAATCGCGGCATAGGTTTTGCCGCGTGTTTTGTTGGCGGCCACGTATTTTTTGATAGCCGCCACCGCCAGCGCGCCCGAGGGTTCGACGATGGAGCGCGTGTCCACAAATATGTCTTTGATCGCCGCGCACACCGCATCGGTGTCCACCGTGATGAATTCATCCACCAGGCCGCGCGCGATGCGGAAAGTCTCCTCGCCCACCAGTTTGACGGCGGTGCCATCCGAGAACAAGCCCACGTCCGCCAACGTGACACGCGCACCGCTGGACACCGACTGCATCATCGCGTCCGAGTCGTTCATCTGCACGCCGATGACTTTCACCTCCGGGCGCACTGCCTTGATGTAATTGGCCACGCCGCTGACCAGCCCGCCGCCGCCGATAGCGACAAACACCGCATCCAATGGCCCTTGGTGCTGGCGCAGGATTTCCATGGCAATCGTGCCCTGGCCGGCAATCACGTCCGGGTCGTCAAACGGGTGGACAAACGTCATGCCCTGCTTTTTTTCCAGCGTCAGCGCATGGTTATAGGCGTCGGTGTAGCTGTCACCGTGCAGCACCACCTCGCCGCCAAAGCCGCGCACTGCGTCCACCTTCACCTGCGGCGTGGTCACCGGCATCACGATCACTGCGCGCGCCTGCAAGCGGCTGGCCGCCAGCGCCACGCCTTGCGCATGGTTGCCGGCCGAGGCACAAATGACGCCTTTTTTGAGTTGTTCAGCGCTCAAATGCGCCATCTTGTTATAGGCCCCGCGCAGCTTGAAGCTGCGCACCTGCTGCTGGTCTTCGCGCTTGAGCAACACGGTGTTGTGGATGCGCTGGCTCAGGTTTTTGGCGGGCTCCAGCGCCGATTCGGTGGCCACGTCATAGACGCGGGCATTGAGAATTTTGATCAGGTAGTCGGCAGGCGACAGGTTTGGGGCTTTTTTCATAGGCGCTATATCGTATCCCTTCGTATTGCCTGCGGGCTAATCTTTCAGGCGCGCAACAGCCTGCTGGTACACGCGTAGTTTGTCGCGCCGCCCCACGGTCAGCGCGGTGACAAAGATTTCGTCGTGGTCCACGCGGTACACCAGGCGATAGCACAGGCTATGCAGCTTGATCTTGTAGCAGTCCGCCATGCCATGTAAAGCCGCCGACGGCACACGTGGTTCTCGCAGGCGCTCGGCTAATTTTTTCTTGAAGGGCTCGCGGATGCTGGCATCCAAATTGCGCCATTCGCGCAAGGCCAGCACGTGAAAGCGTAGCTTGTAGGCCACGTTTTACAGCGCGTCAAGGCTGATTTCAGTGAAGGGTCCCTGCGCGCGCTCGGCCACCAGTTGGGCGTCCTCTAAGTCTTCCAGTCGCGTCATCAGCGCTTCATAGTGCGCGGCGGGAAGCAAATAGGCTTCGGCGCGGTTGTGATTGAGCACAGCGACGGCCGAGCTGTCGGCCTGCTTCAAAATACCCGCGTAATTGCGCTTGAGTTCGGTCACGCTGACGGCATAGTGGGAAAGCACAGTGTCCATGGTGGTCGTGAGTGTATTTAATAAGATGCTAAATTTAGTGTCAAATATAGCATTAATTTATCAAAGGAAACATTATGGAATGCACCGTCAGTTGGACTGGTAACAGCGGCACCCGCTCCGGCATGGGCTTTGTGGCCGAAACCGGCAGCGGCCATGTGCTGATGATGGACGGCGCGCCCGATTCGGCTAAACCCGAAAACGGTGGCCAGAACCTGGCGCCCCGGCCTATGGAAACCGTGCTGGCCGGCACCGGCGGCTGCAGCGCCTACGACGTCGTGTTGATCTTGAAGCGCGGCCGCCACACGGTACAGGGCTGCAGCGTCAAGCTCACGTCCGAGCGGGCCGAGGTCGACCCCAAGGTGTTCATAAAAATCCATATGCACTTCAGCGTCACTGGCAAAAACATCCCCGCCAGCGCGGTAGAGCGGGCCATAGCCATGAGCCACGAAAAGTTCTGCTCGGCTAGCATCATGCTGGGCAAAACGGCCGAGATTACGACCAGTTTTGAGTTAACGGAGGCTTAAGACCCGATCAAGGTAGCGCCCCTCAAACCCGCTGCGCCACCGTGGTCATCACTTTGGCGGCGGCGCGCATCAGGCCGCCGACAAAGCGGGGTAATTGCGCCGCCCCGGCGACGCTGGCCTGGCGGGCGTGGCCTAGCTCATCGTCGCGCATTTGCGCCACGATGGCGCGTGATGCATGGTCATTTGCCGGCAATTGCTGCAAATGGCTGTCTAGGTGCGCGCCCACCTGGGTTTCGGTTTCCACGACAAAGCCCAGGCTGACCGCATCGCCCAGCCGCCCGGCTAAGAGGCCCAGGCCAAAGGCGCCGGCGTACCACAGCGGGTTGAGCAGCGAGGGGCGGGCGCCCAATTCCTGTAGGCGCTGCGCCGTCCAGGCGAGGTGGTCAGTTTCTTCCTGGCAGGCTTTTTGGTAATGCAAGCGCAAATTGGCATTGGGCGTGGCCAGCGCCTGGGCGGTGTACAGCGCCTGCGCACAAACCTCGCCCACATGGTTCACCCGCATCAGGCTGGCGGACAGGTTTTTCTCGGTTGGTGTCAGCTCGGTATCCTGGTCGGCCACCGTGGGGCAGGGTTTGGAGGCATGGGGCTGGGCAAACAGGGTGCGTAATGCGGTGTCGCAGGCGATCAACAGCTGGTCGGTGATGGAAATCATGGACTGAGCTTAGCCTAAGTAAGCTGGGCCAGAAACTACAGCTGCACCGCCGTGGCGGCGGCCCCGGGGCAAATGCTGAGGTCAAGCCGTTAAGGGTAAACCCTAGGTTTACCGGAGATTTACGGGAGCTTTTCTAAATCTGTAACAAAAATACAACAAAGCATGGCGGTAAATAACCCTATTTCAGCCGTAAAGCCTTTGCACAAAAGGCTTCCTCTGCTCCAATGAGTGTAGCTTTCTGAGTTTCAGCGGGCATCAGCGGACGCCAGAGGCCTCCGGGCTGCTGGGTTTTGAACTACTTTGGAGATTATTGAAATGAAAAAAACACTTATCGCATTGGCTGCTGTAGCAGCAACTGGTGCGTCTTTTGCGCAAGTGACTATGTCCGGAAATATCGGTGTGAGCTGGCAGCAAAGCCCAGTGATTTCCCTTACTTCGACTGGGGCCAACGCCTGGACGGGCCAGCACGTTCAAGGTTTGGCGATTCAAGACGGCGAGATTTATATCACCGCAACCGAAGATATGGGCGCCGGCTGGGGTGCTACAGCACGTGGCGGCTTTACAATGCGTGGACGCGGCAATCCAGTGGTTGACCGCGACGCAACCGTCTCTCTGCGGACTCCTGCAGGCGTCGTAACCGCTGGTGCACTGCGCGCTTGCGGCAGCATTACGGGCCAAGCGCTGTCCGGCGTGGTTACCGGCACCGTGTACTCGGGTAACGAGAGCAATAACAATGTTCCGATTGACAAGTGCTCTTTGGTTGACGTGGTGGTCTTTGGTACCAAGGTCAGCGACGTAACTCTGGCCCTGACATACGGTGAATTTGAAAGCGGAATACCCGGCACCAGCGGTAACGACCGCGGTAATGGAACAGGTATTACCTTTACCGACGTGTCCGCTCAGTACACCACTGGCGCCTTGTTTCTTGGCGTTGATTGGACTCACTTCAATGCAACGACGATCAATTACACGGGCGCCAACCAGACCGCTGCCCCTTCTGCCAGTGCTGCCAATTTTGTGGCTGTTGACGGCGTAGACCGCTATCGTTTGTACGCCAAGTACGATGCTGGCTTTGCGAAATTCGGTCTTGGATACCAAATGAAGGGCATGGCTGCCGACCAGTACGCTGCATCGGTCGCCGTTCCAATGGGTAATTTAACCTTGGGCTTGGACTACATGGCACGAGGTGAACAAACATATGCTCCGAAGACTAACGGTGAAGCTTACGCTGGGTTTGCTTTGAGCGGTTCTCGCTTGGGTGACAAGGCTTCGTCTGCCGTTGGCCTTGGTGCAAATTACAACTTCAGCAAGACTGCAATCCTGAACGTTAGCTACATCACCTACTCCGACGCGGGTGCCAACGCTAGGTTCGCGCCAAATACTGGTTTTTCGGCTGCCTTGCCGATGAACCAGGCGGCGAACAATACCGCAACAGGGTCTACCGCCGCTCAGTTGGATACGGAATACCGCATCCGCCTGATGAAGACCTTCTAATCTTTCTGCTGGCCAAGTGCCAGCGGTTTGAATAGACAAAGCCCTGTGGTTTCGGCCCCAGGGCTTTTTTATTTGTCGGCTGGACAGAGGGGTCTACGCCCTCAACTGGAGGACTTTCCCCTAGACGGCGTATGCAGGCTAGGCTAGGCAGTGATCAAGCCTGCCAGGGCTGCGCTGGCCTGCCCCTCCAAGCCTCCAGCCCCGTCTTCCTTTTTGAAACTGAAAGCATCGCCTCTCAGAATGTTGCACTTTCGCAACGAAATAAAGGTCAAAATCGACTCAAGTTTGAATTCCTATTGTTTGCTTGACACGTAAATGGTGTAATCCAATCATCAATTTGTTATCTCTGATTAATTTATCAAAATAAATTAATAAAAACAAATTGTTAAATTCGGTATAAACCCACGGGTCCTGCCGGTATGTCTTTTAAACTTTAGGAATCAAGAAATGAAAAAAACTCTGATCGCTTTGGCCGCTATTGCTGCTGTGGGTAGCGCTTCCGCTCAATTTGTAGTTGGCGGCAAACTCGACGTTGGTTATTCCAAGGCCGGTAGCGCCGATGGTTCGGTGAAGAGTGGCGTTTGGGAAACCAGTCGTCTCGTTGTCAAAGGCGATACAGACCTGGGCTCTGGCCTCAAGGGCAGCGCTTACTTGGAAGGCGGCGTTGGTGGTGATCTGTCGACCGCATCGTTCAGCGGTTTTGGCCGTCAAGCGTTTGTCAGCGTCGCAGGTTCCTTCGGCAAGATCGACGCAGGCTCTATGTGGTCTCCCATCGACACCGCAGTATATTACGCTGACGCTTTAGAGTACAACGGATTCACCGTGATGAACAACGGCTTCTGGAACGCCGATACCGGTAACAATCCCCAAGCCAATGTTTCAGGATCGATCCAGTACACAACGCCTGACATGAACGGTGTGACCGTTCAATTCATTACGGCACCTGGCGGCGGCACTTCTGCATACCAAAATTACATGGGTGGCGGCGTTAAATACGCAAATGGCCCATTGTTGATTAATGCTGCCATGCAGACCTACAAAACCGCTGCTTTGAAAACTTCTACCTCTACCGTGGCCGCAGTCCAATACAACGTGGGCGTCGCGACCTTGATTGGTGGTTATGCCAGCAATGACACCGGCACCAAAACGGAAAGCGGCTACAACATTGGCGTGAAAGTGCCCGTGGGCGCTGACTACATTGCCGCCGCTTACTCGTCCTACGACGCAGGCGCAGGCGCTAAGGGTAGTTTCGGCTTGAACTATATCAAGGCCATGGGCAAAACGACTATCGGCTACCTTGGCTACAGGTCAACTGATTCGGTTAGCACCACTGGCGCTGGCCTGCGCTACAAATTCTAATTCCCCTACTGGCCCTGTGCCAGTGTGAGAATCTAAAAGCTCTAAAGCCCCGCTGTAGCGATACAGCGGGGCTTTTTCTATGGCCGAGCGCGCAGCCACTTAGACCGGAGTCGCGCTGCACCTGCGGGCTATAAATGGTTTAGCGGTAAAAATCTGAAAAAGTAAGGCGAAACGCTCACCCATGCAGAAAGGGCCAGGGACAGCGCGGGTATAAAAAAGCCCCGCTGTATTACTACAGCGAGGCCTTCTCAATCCTCTGATACTTACGCTGGCACTAGGCCAGCGCAGGGATTAGAAGTTGTAGCGGATGCCAGCGCCAGTCTTGCCGACAGAGTCAACGGACTGGTAGCCAAAGTAGGCAACAGTCGGCTTGCTAAGCGCCATGATGTACTGGGCGCCCCAAGAATTGATAGTCTTTTCTCTACCAGACACTGAGTTGGTGTTACCAGAGAATCCGACTGACACGGAATCAGCGCCCATCGGATATTTCACGCCCAAGATATAACCTTTGTCAGTGCCAGCGTTGCCGTCAGCGCCCCAGGCCGTATTGGAACCCTTGTCAGAATTTACAAGCCCACCCGTAACGGTGGCCACGCCCATGTTGTACTGGAATGACAACACGTTGGAGTTAGCCGTTGGGGTGCCAGTACCGCTGAAGGCCTGGGTCGCAAAGTTGATAGTCAATGGGCCATTTGCGTAGTTGAGGCCAAAACCTGTGTAGTCCTTGGCGCCGCTAAAAGCGCCAGATGCATTAGGAGCCACCAGAACTATTCCTTGGAAACCACTCATAACAGGCGTTGCGTACTGAAAAGAGTTGACGGCGTTGCCGTACATGTTGGGCGCATTACCTAGGTCATAGTTCCAAGCAGCCTTCAGGCCTTTGAGGGGGGTGAAGCCGTTGTATTCCAACGCATCGCTAGTCCAAACCGCATTGTCAAACGGTGTCCACTGGCTACCCAATGTCACCGCTCCATAGCTGCCAGCAACGCCAACTGTCGCAACGCGGTCAAAGCCACCGAAAGCGCCAGCATCGTTGGAAATTTTGCCTTCCAAGTTAGCGGAGAAAGTCAGGCCGCCTTCTTTTTGCTCAGCCTTAAGGCCCAAGCGGCTTGTTTCCCATTGGTTTACACCAATAACGGTTCCGCCTGCCGAGGTATTCGACACACCCACGTCTAATTTGCCGTAAATAGTAACTTGGGCAGAAGCAGCGCCAACTGCAGCAATCGCTGCCAAAGCAATCAATGTTTTTTTCATATTAAATCCCTGAAAATTGTTAAACAAAACATGTTCCATAAAAAGAACATGAATGATTCGACCATGCGCACTTGCTAGTGGGCAATGAAAACGTAATAAATTAGATAACAAATGCCAATTACGTTTCATTTTTGCAACATGCCCACGCATCCGTCGCGATGGGTTGTTGGCCTTGGCGGCCCTGCGCGATGGGCAGCGCGCCGCCCGCCCGGACCTGGCTTAGGCGCGGGCAGTTTTGCGGTTGGCGCAATCTGCCTTGGTGCAGCTGGCGTAGAGGCTCAGCGCATGGTCGGTGATCGAAAAGCCCTTGGCTTTGGCCACGGCGTGTTGGCGCTTTTCGATTTCCGCGTCGTAAAACTCTTCCACCTGGCCGCAGTCCAGGCAGACCAGGTGGTCGTGGTGCTCGCCTTGGTCCAACTCAAACACCGATTTGCCGCCTTCAAACTGGCTGCGCTTTAGGATGCCGGCTTGCTCAAACTGCGTCAGCACGCGGTATACCGTGGCCAGGCCCACATCGGCGCGCTCTTGCAGCAGCACCCGGAAGATGTCTTCGGCGGACATATGGCGTTGGCGGCTGCGCTGGAAGACTTCCAATATCTTCAGGCGCGGCACGGTGGCCTTGAGGCCGGTGCTTTTGAGTTCGTCGATGTTGGTCATGCGCAAAGCGGGCCGTACAGGGGCGGGGCTACAATGGCGCGATCTTACTGCCGCATGCAAACCATGATTTTTACACCCACTTTGCGCCGTTTCGCGGCCCTGTTTGCGCTGGCCGGGGTGCTCTGTTTGGCCGCTGGTTGCGGCAGTTTGGACAAAGCCAGTAATTCGGTGGCCGGCGTTTTGGAGCCCTACCGCATGGAAATTGTCCAGGGTAATGTGGTGAGCCGCGAACAAGTTGCCGCCATTCCTAAGGGCGCAAGCCGGGCCCAGGTGGCGGCCGTGTTGGGCACAGCCTTGCTCACCAGCGTCTTCCATGCCGATCGTTGGGTGTATGCCTTCAGCCTGTACCAGCAGGGCAAGCCTGCGCAGTCGCGCCAAGTCACCGTCTTCTTTAAGGGCGACAGCATGGAGCGCATCGACGCCGATGCGCTGCCTACCGAGTCCGAGTTCGTGAGCAGTTTGCGCACCACCGTGCAACTGCCCCCACCCAAACCGATGCAAGCCAGCGCGGAGGCTCTGGCCAAGTTCCCGGCGCCTGAGCCCAAGGCAGCAGCGCCTGTGCTGCCACCGGCACGCACCAATTACCCGCCGCTGGAGCCTTAGGCTCGCTGCCGCACCAAGAGAGCGCACGCATGACGCACGCGATAGCCATTGCCGGTGCCTCCGGGCGCATGGGCCAGATGCTGGTGGAGGCGGTGCGCAGCGCTGACGATTGCCACTTGGCCGCCGCGCTGGACCGTGCGGACAGCCCGGCGATTGGCCAGGACGCTGGCGCCTTTGGCGGACAAATCACTGGCGTGCTGATTTCGCCAGATATGGCCGAAGGCCTTGCGCACAGCCAATTTCTGATCGACTTCACCCGCCCCGAAGGGACGATGGCGCATTTGGCCGTGTGCCGCCGCCTGGGCGTGGCGATGGTGATTGGCACTACCGGCTTTAGCGAGCCGCAAAAAGCGGAGATAGCCCAGGCGGCCAAAGACATCCCCATCCTGCTGGCGCCCAATATGAGCGTGGGGGTGAACGTGACCCTGAAGTTGCTGGAACTGGCCGCCAAGGCCCTGGCCACGGGTTATGACATCGAGATCATCGAGGCGCACCACCGCCACAAGGTGGATGCGCCATCGGGCACGGCCCTAAAAATGGGCGAAGTGATCGCCCAGGCGCAGGGGCGCACACTGGCCGACTGCGCGGTCTATACCCGTGAGGGCATTACCGGCGAGCGCGACCCATCGAGCATCGGTTTTGCCACGATTCGCGGTGGTGACATTGTGGGCGACCACACTGTGCTGTTTGCCGGTACCGGCGAGCGCATTGAGATCAGCC
This sequence comes from Rhodoferax sp., assembly GCA_040400635.1. Lineage (GTDB taxonomy): Bacteria > Pseudomonadota > Gammaproteobacteria > Burkholderiales > Burkholderiaceae_C > Allorhodoferax. The sequence continues at coordinate 6,654 of JBBAPY010000045.1, read as the reverse complement.
ATAAATCGTCCAGCCGCGCCACCTATGCCCAGGGCAGCTTACGTGCGGTACGTTTTTTGGCGGGCAAGCAAAACGGCATGTTCGATATGTTCGACGTGCTGGGCTTGCGCTAAGCAGGGTTGCGCATGTTCGAAGGCGACGCAGTCCATAAAGCGGTAGCGGGGCTGCTGCTCATCATGTCCTTGGCCAGTTGGTCCATTATTGTGTGGAAAAGCTTTTTTCTGCGCAGCGCACTGGCGGGCTTGGAGCGCAGTATTGCGGCCTTTTGGCAAGCGCCCGATGTGGAGCAGGCGCTGCACAGCTTGCCCACTTTCGACCGCGCCGTGTTGCTCATGCCCTTGATTGAAGCGGGCCGCAGGCAAATGCGCCAGGACGCGCAGCCCCGCTTGGCGGCGCAAGGCGCTAGTGCCCAGCAATTGACCCGCGTGCTGCGCGATGCCTTGCAGGTCGGCGTGCGGCGTTTGCAGTCCGGGCAAGTCCTGTTGGCCAGTGTGGGCTCAATGGCGCCCTTTGTCGGGCTGCTGGGTACGGTATGGGGTATTTACGGGGCTTTGGCGACGATTGCCCAGGCCGGGCAAATCAGCATTGCGCAAGTGGCCGGCCCGGTAGGCGAGTCTTTGATCATGACGGCTGCGGGCTTGGCGGTGGCCATTCCGGCAGTGCTGGGCTACAACCTGCTGGGGCGCTTGATCGGGCGTATCGAGGCCGACTTGGAAGGCTTTGCCCGGGATTTGCGTGAGTTGCTGTTGTACCAAAGCCAGGCAGCAGCCTATCCGCCAGACGGCGCCCTGGACTAAAGCTCCAGCCATGGCTTTCGGGCGCCTCCAAGCCAAGCGCAGCGATGCGCCTATGAGCGACATCAATATGACGCCGCTGATTGACGTGATGCTGGTGCTGCTGGTGATCTTCATCATCACCGCACCGATGATGCTCAGCGCCGTCAAGGTGGACCTGCCCAAGGCCAACGCCGCTGCCAGCAGCCAAAGCGATGCGCAACCCCTTGCAGTGACCATCGACCAGGCGGGTGCGGTCTATGTGCAGGAGCAGCGTTTGCAGGGCCAGGCCTTGCAGCAAGCCTTGCAGCAAGCCGCCCAGCGAAACCCGACGACCGAAGTGCAGTTGCGCGCCGACTCTGCCGTGCCCTATGGGCGGGTGGTGGAGTTCATGGCGCTGGCCAATGCAGCCGGCTTGAGCCGTATTGGCTTTGTGACCGAAAAGCCGCACTAAGGGCTGAGGGGCTGTGGGCCCTGGCTTGTGTGCAGCTTGGGCCGTCGCCGCAGGCTTGGCGCCGTGCGCGCCTAAAATGCCGCTTGCCTTCCACACCTTCCCCCAATGCAAGACAAGTACCAACACACAGCCATAGAGCAAGCCGCCCGTGACCATTGGGCGCAGCCTTTGTGGAGTGGCCACGAGGCCTACCGCGTGCGCGAAGACGCCGGCAAAAACAAGTTTTACGCCTGCTCCATGCTGCCTTACCCCAGCGGCAAGCTGCACATGGGCCATGTGCGCAACTACACCATCAATGACATGCTGACGCGCTATTTGCGCATGAAGGGCTACAACGTCTTGATGCCTATGGGCTGGGATGCGTTTGGCCTGCCGGCCGAAAACGCAGCGCTGAAAAACGGCGTGCCGCCGGCTAAGTGGACTTACGACAATATTGCCCACATGAAGCAGCAGATGCAGGCCATGGGCCTGGCCATCGACTGGAGCCGCGAAGTGGCCACCTGCGACCCGAGTTATTACAAGTGGAACCAGTGGCTGTTTTTGAAGATGCTCGATATTGGCGTGGCCTACCGCAAAACCCAGGTGGTGAACTGGGACCCGGTGGACCAGACGGTGCTGGCCAATGAGCAAGTGATTGACGGGCGCGGCTGGCGCACTGGCGCACTGGTAGAAAAGCGCGAGATTCCGGGCTATTACCTGAAGATTACCGACTACGCGCAAGAATTGCTCGACCATGTGCAAACCGGCCTGCCCGGCTGGCCCGAGCGCGTCAAGCTGATGCAGGAAAACTGGATCGGCAAGAGCGAAGGCGTACGCTTTGCCTTTCCCCACACTATCCAAGATGCCAGTGGCGCATTGATCGGTGACGGCCGCATGTATGTGTTCACCACGCGGGCCGACACCATCATGGGTGTGACGTTTTGCGCGGTGGCGCCTGAGCATCCTTTGGCGCAGCATGCGGCCTTAACCAACCCGGTATTGGCGGCGTTTATCGAGGAATGCAAAGCCGGTGGTACTACCGAAGCCGAGTTGGCGGTGAAAGAAAAGGCCGGTATGGATACGGGCTTGGTAGTGACACATCCTTTGACCGGGGAGCCGGTGGCGCTGTGGGTGGGCAACTATGTGCTCATGAGTTATGGCGATGGCGCGGTGATGGGCGTGCCCGCGCATGACGAGCGCGATTTTGCGTTTGCTTTGAAGTATGGCTTGGCGATTCGGCAAGTCGTCGCTGTTGCTTCTTCTGCCTCGGGGGCGCTCACGCCAAGGCCTGCGGATCGTGAAGGAGTTTCCTCTTCTGCTTCGGGGGCGGTCACACCAAGGCCTACGGATGGTGAAGGAGTTTCTTCTTCTGCTTCGGGGGCGGTCACACCAAGGCCTGCGCCGGGTTCCTCCTCCGCAGGCTCAATGTCGTCACCCGGCGCAGGCCTTGACGTCGCCGCGTCGCATGCCGAAGGTGCCGAAGCTTCTGTTTCCACTACGGCTTCGCGCGCTGACGAGGACCATGCATTTTTAGCTTTTGACGCGGGCGTTTGGCAGGACTGGTACGCGGAAAAAGGCGCGGGGGTGGCGGTGCAGTCGGGCAAGTACGACGGGCTGGGCTTCAAGGCGTGTTTGGACGCGGTAGCAACTGACTTGGCAGCGTTGGGATTGGGCGAGAAAAAGACCACCTGGCGGCTGCGCGACTGGGGCGTATCGCGCCAGCGTTATTGGGGCACGCCGATTCCCATCATCCATTGCGATGAACATGGCGCAGTGCCGGTGCCGGAAAAGGATTTGCCGGTGGTGCTGCCGCTCGATTGCATTCCGGATGGCTCGGGCAACCCGCTGCACAAGCACGAAGGTTTTCATGCGGGTGTGACCTGCCCGGTGTGCGGCAAAGCGGCCCGGCGCGAGACCGACACCATGGATACCTTTGTCGATTCGAGTTGGTACTACATGCGCTATTGCGACCCCAACAATAGCGATGCCATGGTGGCCGAGGGCGCGGCCTATTGGGCGCCTATGGACCAGTACATCGGCGGCATCGAGCACGCGATATTGCACCTCTTGTATGCGCGCTTTTGGACCAAGGTGATGCGCGATTTGGGGCTGGTCAAGATCGATGAGCCGTTTACCAAACTGCTCACCCAAGGCATGGTGCTCAACCATATTTATTCACGCCGCACCGACAAAGGCGGCAAAGAGTATTTTTGGCCGCAGGATGTGGAGCATGTGCAGGACGCTAGCGGCAAAGTGATAGGCGCGCGGCTGATCAAGGCGGTGGGCGGATTGCCTGCCGGCACCGCGATTGACTACGAGGGTGTGGGGACAATGTCCAAGTCCAAAAACAATGGCGTGGACCCGCAGGATTTGATCGAGAAATACGGCGCCGATACCGCGCGCCTGTACACCATGTTCACTTCGCCACCCGAGGCTACGCTGGAATGGAACGACGCGGGCGTGGAGGGCAGTTACCGGTTTTTGCGCCGCGTTTGGAATTTTGGCTATAAGTTATCGGCGCTGGACTTGGCTGATGCGCACGCCGCACTGGCCGCTGATGGTGGCTTGGCGGCGGTGGTGTTTTCCAAAGAGGCTAAGGTGCTGCGTCTGGAAATGCATACCGTGCTCAAGCAGGTGGACTACGACTACCAGCGTATGCAATACAACACCGTGGTCTCGGGCACCATGAAGATGCTCAATGCCCTGGAAGACTTCAAGGACCCGGGCACGCCCGATGGCTTGGTGGCCCTGGCCGAAGGCTTTGGCCTATTGCTGCGCGTGCTCTACCCGGCCACGCCGCACCTAGCGCATGCGCTGTGGGTGGAACTGGGCTATGCCAAGCAGGGCGGCGATTTGTTAGACGCCGCATGGCCTGCCGTGGACGCCAGCGCTTTAGTACAAGATGAAATTTCGCTGGTGCTGCAAATCAATGGCAAATTGCGCGGCGCTTTGCTGGTGCCATCTGCGGCAACGCGCGAAGCGATTGAAGCGCTGGCGCTGGAAAACGCGACGGTGCAAAGTTTTGCCCAAGGCGCAGCGCCGAAAAAGATAGTGGTCGTGCCCGGCCGTTTGGTCAACGTGGTGCTCTAGGCGCTGTGCACAGCATGTCGCACGCAATACGCCGCACTTTGGCCGCTTGGGTGGCGCTGGCCTTGGCGGCCACGCTGTTGCAAGGCTGCGGTTTTGCTTTGCGTGGTGCGCCAAACTATGTGTTTGAGACGGTGGCGGTGACGCCTGAGCGCTCGGGTGGCGTCGCTGCCGAGTTGTCCCGCTTGCTGGGCAGCCGGGTGCGCCCGGCGACGACACCTGCAGGCGCTATCCCACCCGATGCGATGGTGGAAGTGCTGAGCGAGACGCGCCAAAAGGTGGTGGTGGGTTTGAATGCCGCGGGCCTGGTGCGCGAGTTTGAATTGCGCCTGGCGGTGCGCTTTTCGGTACGTACGCCCCAAGGCAAGGTCTTGATTGAGCCGACCGATATCCGCCTGGAGCGCAGCGTGAGTTTTAACGAGGCTACGGTTTTGTCTAAAGAAACCGAAGAGGTGATGCTCAACCGCGATATGCAGACCGATGCGGTGCAGCAAATCGTACGCCGTTTGGCGGCGATCAAGTCCCTTGCGCCTTAAGGCTGGCGCGCCATGCAACTAGCGCCTTCGCAACTGGCCCGGCATTTGGAGCGCGGGCTCAAAAGCCTGTACACCCTTCACGGCGATGAGCCGCTGCTGCAGCAAGAGGCGCTGGACGCGCTGCGCGCCCATGCACGCAACCAAGGCTTTACCGAGCGCAGCGCGCATAGGGTCTCGGGTGCGCATTTCGATTGGAGCGACGTGTTGGCTGCCGGTGGCAGCATGAGTTTGTTTGCGGACAAGCAAATCATCGAAATTCGCATCCCCAGCGGCAAGCCGGGCAAAGAGGGCAGCGTTGCCTTGCAACACATTGCTGAGCAGGCGCAGGGTAACGAGGCAGTGCTCACCATTGTTTTGCTGCCGCGTTTGGACAAAGCTACTAAAGCGACTGCCTGGTTTGGTGCTTTGGAAAACTGCGGGGTGACGCTGCAAGTGGACCCGGTGGAGCGCAAAGACCTGCCGGCCTGGATTGCCCAGCGCCTGGGCGCACAAGGCTTACGGGTGGCAGCGGGAGAAGAAGGGCAGCGCACGCTGCAGTTTTTTGCCGATCGCGTCGAAGGCAATTTGCTCGCTGCGCACCAGGAGGTGCAAAAACTCGCCTTGCTGTTTGCGCCCACTGCGCAAAGCGGCGGCGTGCTTAGCTGGGAGCAGGTGGAGGCGGCGGTGCTCAACGTGGCGCGCTATGACGTGTTTAAGCTGAGCGAAGCGGTGCTGGCCGGGCAGCCGCTGCGGGTGCAGCGCATGCTCGAAGGCTTGCAGGCCGAAGGCGAGGCCGAGGTGTTGGTGCACTACACCCTGGCCGAAGACATACGCGCCCTAAAGCGCGTCAAAGACGCCATGGCCCAGGGCCACCCATTGCCGCTGGCCTTGCGCGAGAACCGCATCTGGGGCAATAAAGAGCGCTTGTTCGAGCGCGTGTTGCCGCGCATCAGCGCGCTGCAACTGGCGCAATTGCTGCAAGCGGCGCACACGGTGGATGGCATCATCAAGGGGCTCAAACAGCCCGACTGGCCCGCCAGCGGCTGGCAGGCGCTGCACCGCCTGGCGCTGGACTTGTGCCGCCTGGCGGCGCCGGCTAAAGCTACGGCGTCGCGTGCTGCAAATGCGAACGCCTGATTTTTTCATGGTGCGCCTGGGCTTGCGCGGTGGAAACTACACTTGGGCTTGCTTGAAAATCCAGCCATGAACACCTCTGTTGCCAACCCCATCGAAACTGCCCGCTTGTTGGGCGCGCAGGCCAAGGCGGCGTCCGGCGCTATGGCGCGTGCCAGCGCGGCGGACAAAAACCGGGCGCTCCTGGCCTTGGCCGCCTTGCTCCGCGAAAACATACAGGCTTTGCAAGTGGACAATGCCAAAGACCTGGAGCGCGCCCTTGCCGCCGGCCTGGCCGCACCGCTGGTGGACCGTCTGCGCCTGACGCCTAAAGTGCTGCAAACCTGCGCCCTGGGTTGCGAGCAGTTGGCTGCCATGCCGGAAATCATTGGCGAAATCAGCGGCCTGCGCCAGCAACCCAGTGGTATCCGTGTGGGGCAGATGCGCGTCCCCATCGGCGTGTTCGGCATGATTTTCGAGAGCCGGCCCAATGTCACCATTGAGGCGGCCAGCCTGTCCATCAAAAGCGGTAATGCCTGCATCCTGCGCGGCGGCTCAGAGGCCATCGACTCCAACAAAGCGCTGGCCTTGCTGGTGGGAAAAGCGCTGGCGCAAGCGGGTTTGCCTATGGACGCGGTGCAGTTGGTGCAAACCACGGACCGCGCGGTGGTGGGCGAGTTGATTGCCATGCCGCAGTTTGTGGATGTGATCATCCCCCGCGGTGGCAAGGGCC
>JBBAPY010000044.1:0-15488 GCA_040400635.1 Rhodoferax sp. | reverse complement strand
CCGCCTTCTTCAACAAATTGCACGATGGCCTCATGCAAGGCCACCAGTACATGGGTGGGTGGGGTGAACCGCCATTGCCCGGTTTTCTCCATGTAGGCGTGTTGGTCAAATAAATCCATGGCCAGCGACTGGCTGTTGCCTTCGCAGCCAAGCAATACGTCTTTGCGCAGAATCACAAAGCCCATGCCCGGCACGCCTTCCAGGCATTTGCCACTGGCGGCAATCAAGGCATCGAAGCGGGTACTACGGGCGTCGATCGGGAGTGCGCCAAAGGAGCTCATCGCATCGACGATCAGTCCTTTGCCATAACGCGCGCACACATCGGCCACGGCCTGCAGCGGGTTGAGCACACCGGCGCCGGTTTCGCAATGGATCATCAGCACATGGCTGATGCTGGCATCGGCTTGCAAAGCAGCCTCTAAGGCCTGCGGCGACACCGCTTGCGCATCGTCAAAGGGCAGTACGGTGGTGGTGCGCCCCATCAAAGTGCTGATCTTGGCGGCGCGCTTGCAATAAGCGCCGTTGTCCATTACCAGTACATGGCCGTCGCGCGGCACCACGGTAGTGACCGCCGCTTCCACGCTAAAGGTGCCACTGCCTTGCAATGGCACGACCACATGGCTGTCCTGGCCGTGCACGATGCCCAGCAGGCTTTTGCGCACGCTGGCGGTGACGGCGATGAAGTCCGTGTCCCAGGAGCCCCAGTCGCGCAGCATGGCCAGTTTGGTACGCAAACTGGTGGTCAATGGGCCGGGGGTGAGCAAGATAGCGTCGCGGTGCAAGGGCATGGGTGTGTTCTCAATAGTCCAATATCAGCTGCGTGCGCTGCGCCAGGCCTGGGTGTGCTTGTGGGCTAAGGCACCGAGCAGAGCAAACAAGCCAGTGACCACGGCAGACACCAGTGCAATCAGCACCGCCATGGCCGCCGCAGCGGCAGTATCGCCGGCCTCGTCGAGGTTCAAAATTCCGATAGAAGCGAGCTTGGTGTCGGGCGAATACAAGAATACCACCGCCGAAATCGTGGTCATGGCATTGATAAAAAAGTAGCGCGCAATATCCAGTAAGGCCGGGGTGCACATGGGAACAGTCACCCGCCACAGTGTCACGTAAAAAGGCACTTGCAGCGATGCGCTGACCGATTCAAATTCGGCATCCAAGGCCTTCAGCGCGGTGCTGGCGGTCAGGTGGCCAGTGGTATAAAAGTGAACGATGGTACACAGGGTTAAAAGCGTCAGGCTGTGGTACAAAAAATGCAAGGGGTTAGAGGGCAGATTGAAGAAAAAGATATAGCCCAAACCCAGCACCAGGCCGGGCACCGCCATGGGTAACACGACCAATAATTGCAGTGGCCCGCGCAAGGCCTGAGCACCCCGTGTTTTTTCCATCAGGTACGCACCGATAAACACCAGCAGCGTACCAAACACGGCGGTGCCTGCGGCCATTTTCAGGCTGTTGATAAAGCCTTCGCCTACTTCGCCATCGATTAATCCCAGTAGGTAATGGTTCAGCGAAGGCGTGAGTTGGTAAGGCCAAAATTTCGCAAAAGAGGCAAACACCGCCATGCCCAGCATGGCCAGCATCAATGCCGCTATCAGCAGGCAAAACGCGCTCAAGCAACCATCGCGCAAAGGTTGTGGCCGGGCGTTGTAGGCCACCGCGCGGGCGCTGAGCATGGCGCTTTGGCGTTGGCTAACCAGACGGTCTACCGCAAAGCTGAGGACGGCCGGCGAGAGCAGTAAGAGCGCGACGACTGCACCTTTGGCAAAGTCCTGCTGGCCGACAACCAGTTTGAACACATCGGTGGCCATCATGTTGAAGTTACCGCCTATGACTTTAGGAATGCCAAAGTCCGTCATCACCAGCGTAAACGAGACCAGCGATGCCGATATCAAACCATAGCGCGCACCGGGCAGGGTGATGGTGAAAAACTGCCGATACGCCGGGGTGCCCATAGACTGGGCGGCTTCGTACAGGCGCGCATCGGCAAGGCTCAGGGCAGTCACCAAAATCATTACCGCATGCGGAAATACGGCAAAGCATTCGGCCAGAATAATGCCGACCGGGCCGTAAATTTCATGAACGCCCAAAGCGCTTAGCAAGCCTTTGAGTACCCCCTGGTTGCCAAACCAGTAAATCAGAGAAATCGCGGCCAACAGGGATGGCGCCAAAAGCGGTATCAGGCTGATGCCGCGCAGCAGTGCTTTGCCTGGCACACAGGCGCGTGTCAGCGCATAGGCAAACACAAAAGCCAGGGGCACCACGATGCAGCCCACGGCCAGCGATACCCAGATGCTGTTCCACAGACTTTCCAAGAGGCTGGGGCTTTGCAAATAGGTGGCGATGTGGCGCAGGCCGGCAAAACCGCCTTGCGCATCAAAGAGCGCCTGCTGCAATATGGCCAGCAGAGGTGCTGCCATAAAAAGCACCAGCAGCAGCAAGACCAGAGCCAGCGCCGCGCGGGCCAGCCAGTCGCTCCAGTGCGTGTCCTGACGGAGGTCCTGGCGCGCTGCAAGCCCTGGCATAGTCAGAAGAGTTTGATGCGTTCGGGCATCAGACGCAGTGCCAGGCTTGAGCCGGCTTGCAGCGCCTGCTCGGCCAGAAAATTGAGCGAAAGCGCCACCGTCAGTGCCTGTTCTCCCAGTGCGGGCGCTTGCACTTGCACATGGCAAATGGCCCCCATAAAGTCGATGTGCCTAATCGTGCACTGCATGACATAGTCTTGGCCCGGCGCGATCGGACGGGCCAGCAGGTCTTCGGGCCGCAAATAGACCTGAACTTGCCCGCTGCGCCCGGTGGCAGCGGGGACCGCGTCGCGCGCAATCGCTAAGCTGCCAAGATGCAAATGCTGCGCATCGAGCACCCCGGGCAGCACGTTGACCTGGCCGACAAAATTAGCCACAAAGGCGCTGGCCGGTTCACAGTAAATATCTTTGGGTGTACCGACTTGCTCAATGCTGCCGTGCTTCATGACCACGATACGGTCGGCCATGGTGAGTGCCTCTTCCTGGTCATGTGTGACCAAAATTGTCGTTACGCCCAGGCGCTTTTGCAAAGCCCGTATTTCCTGGCGTAGTCGCACACGCTCTAAAGCGTCCAGTGCCGAGAGCGGTTCGTCCAGCAAGAGCAGGCCCGGGCGCATAGCCAGCGCGCGTGCCAGCGCAATGCGTTGCTGCTGGCCCCCCGAAAGCTGGCTGGGGAATTTAGCATCGCTGCCCGGCAGTCCGACCAGGATCAAAAGCTCCTGCACCCGCTGCGCAATCTCGGCGCGCGGCATGCGCCGATTCACCAGGCCGTAGCCCACGTTATCAGCCACTGTCAGATTGGGAAACAAGGCATAACTTTGGAACACGATGCCATAGTCACGCCCGGCCGGGGGCAAGCGCGAAACATCGCGCCCCGCCTGATGCACCTCGCCCTGGCTTTGCACTTCCAGGCCGGCAATGATGCGCAGCAAAGTGGTTTTGCCGCAGCCCGAAGGCCCCAAAAAACACAGCAATTCACCGCCGTGTACATCCAGATTGACGTCCTGCAAAGCGACGAAATCGCCAAAAGCCTTGTGGACATGGCGCAGGGACAGGTAGGGGCTTGCGTGCATCAAAAAAAGCCGCGCGGGCAGGCCCGGCGGCTGTGGACGGGAATGGGGATTAGCGTTTTTCGGATTTGCCGTTGTAGCGCTTGGTCCATTCGTTCAGTATGCGCTCGCGTTCATTGGCGGCATATTCAAAGTCCAGCTTGACCAGGCGTGATTCATAGTCTTTGGGTACGTTAGGCAAGGGGGAAGCCACGCCGGGTTGCGCGGTGATGGCAAAGTTTTTGCCATAAAGCTTCATGGCATCTTTGCTCGAAGCCCAGTTAGCCAGTTTTTTGGCCGCATCCAGGTTCTTCGTGCCTTTGTGGATGGCAAAGGCTTCCAAGTCCCAGCCCAGACCTTCTTTTGGGAAGACCAGGTCAATGGGTGCGCCCTTGGCTTTGACGGTGTTGGCGCGGTATTCAAAGGCAATGCCCACTACGTATTCGCCATTACCCGCCAGTACGCAAGGTTTGGAGCCCGAATGCGTGTACTGCCCGATGTTTTCATGCAAAGCATCCATGTATTTCCAGCCACCGCCGGTGCCGTTTTTGTCGCCGAACAGCGAGAGCCAGGCCACCACATCAAAGTAGCCGGTGCCGCTGGAGGCCGGATTGGGCATCACGATTTGGCCTTTGTACACCGGCTTGGTCAGGTCCTGCCAAGTTTCGGGTTTGGGAATATTGCGCTTTTCTGCTTCCACCGTGTTAAAGCACACGGTGGCGCCCCAGACGTCCATTCCCCACCAGGCGGGCGGGTTCTTTTTGTCGCGGTAGCTGCTCATGATGGCATCGAGATTGAGCGGCGCAAAGGGCTCGAGCATGCCTTGCTTGTCCATCAAGGCCAGGCTGGTGGCAGCCACGCCCATCACGGCGTCGGCCTGCGGGTTGGCTTTTTCAGCCAGCAGTTTGGCGGTAATGACGCCTGTGGAGTCGCGCACCCATTTGATATCGATCTCCTGGTGGACTTTGTTGAAGCCCTCTTGGTAGGCCTTGAGTTGGTCCACTTCCAGCGCCGTATAGACGAGTAGTTGGGTTTTTTGCGCCCAGGCAGAGGCTGCAAACAGCAGGCCCAGGGCAATGGTGGTGATGGTTTTCAAGCGGCGCATAGAGATTCCTTAACCCAAGTAAAAAGAACGATCTGTGGCTCTCGAACATGACGAAAGCGTGACGGCTGTGTGACTGAAACCAATGTTCATTGAACGCCATGCCTTAGATTTTGTCAAACGCAATCTATAAGATTGTTGACAATCTGCAATTTCATGCTCCAATCGCGTCATGCCTTTCGAAACCTTGGACCTGCCGGACCTCGCCCAGCCAACGATCGCCATGCTGCAAACCAGCTCGCTCACCAGCGCAGTGCAGCAAGCCTTGGAGCGCATGATTACCTTGGGCGAACTGGGCCCTGGCGACAAATTAAACGAAGCGGCCCTGGCTGAGCGCTTAGGTGTCTCGCGCGGGCCGGTGCGCGAGGCCTTTAGGGTGCTGGAGGAAGCAGGGCTCTTGACCCTGAAAAAGAACCGAGGCGTGTATGTACGCCAGATTCCGCTGGAAGAGGCGCTGGAAATTTACGAGCTGCGCGCCATGATGGAAGCCCATGTGGGCGCGGTCTTGGCGGCCTCGGCCAGCGAAGAGCAGTTGGGTAGCCTACAAACCATGATCGATAGTATGGAGCAGGCGGTGCGCGCCCAGGACACCGCTTTGTACTACCGCCTCAATGTCGATTTCCACGAAACTCTGGTGTCTTTTGCCGGCAACCGCAAGCTTTACCTGCTGTACCGGCGCCTAACGCGCGAGCTGGGTTTGTTCCGCAGGCGTAATCTGGCAGCGCAGAATTTATTGACCGGCTCCATTCAGGAACACCGCGAGGTACTGGCAGCCATCCGATCGCGCAATGCGCAACGCGCTGCGGACACTTTGCGTCACCATGTGCTGCAAAGCCGCGAGCGCACCGCCCGCAGCCAGGACACGGCGGACCTGCCCGGCAACGCCAGCAGCACAATTTAAGAAAGAAGTTCTATGGCATTGCAAGTAAACCAGCGCCACTACGCCTTACCCACCCGCCCGGTCGTGGTGGTGTGCGTGGATGGATGTGAACCCGATTACCTGGCCCAGGCCGTGGCCAGCGGCCACATGCCCTGGATGAAAAACGTGCTGCAACACGGCACTGCGATCGTCGCCGAATGCGTCGTGCCCACGTTTACCAATCCCAACAACCTGTCCATCGTGACGGGCGTGCCGCCCAGCGTGCATGGCATTTGCGGTAATTTTTTGTACGACACCGCCAGCGACAGTGAAGTGATGATGAACGACCCCAAATGGCTACGTGCGCCCACGGTGCTCGCGGCCATGGCGGATGCGGGTAAGAAAGTGGCGGTGGTGACCGCCAAAGACAAGCTGCGCAGTTTGTTGGGCCATCAAATGCGCGGTATATGTTTTTCTGCAGAAAAAGCCGATAAAACCACCCTGTCCGAAAACGGTATTGAAGCGGTATTGGCCAAGGTGGGCCGTCCCCTGCCCGGCGTTTATAGCGCGGACTTGTCGGAATTTGTATTTGCCGCCGGTGTCTGGTTGATGGCGCATGAAAAGCCGGACCTGATGTATCTGTCTACCACCGATTACATCCAGCACAAATTCGCACCGGGAACCGACGGCGCCAATGCGTTTTACGCCATGATGGATGGCTATTTGCAGCAGCTGGAAAACCTGGGCTGCGTCATTGCCCTGACCGCGGACCACGGCATGAATGCAAAAACCGGCATGGATGGCAAGCCCGATGTACTGTATTTGCAAGACACGCTGGACGCCTGGCTAGGCGCAGCGAAGGCGCGCGTGATACTGCCAATTACCGACCCCTATGTGGTGCACCACGGTGCGCTGGGTTCGTATGCCACCATTTACCTACCACCAGGAACCGACCGAGCCGCTACCGCCGAGCGCTTGCGTGCGCTGCGTGGCATCGAAGTCGTGTTGACCCGGGAACAGGCTTCGGAGCGCTTTGAACTACCGGCAGACCGCATTGGCGATTTGGTTGTGGTGTCCGAGCGCTTTACCGTGCTGGGTACAGCCCAATCACGCCATGACTTGTCGGGCCTGGACGTGCCGCTGCGCTCGCATGGTGGCATCAGTGAGCAGCGCGTGCCGCTAATTCTCAACCGCCCCACGCCAGGCCTAGACAGAACGCGTCGCTGGCGCAACTTTGACGCACTCGATTTGGCCCTGAACCTGGCCGCATAAACCTTGGACTGACCATGACCGATATTGCCGACTTCATACGCGAAAACCAACTCGATGCCATGCGTCTTGGCGGCCAGGTACTGGGCGCTGGCCGCGAGCGCCATATCGAGGTATTCAACCCCTATACCAACGAGCGTTTGGGCCAGATACCCAAAGCCACGCTGGAAGAAGTGCGCCATGCTTATGCCTGGGCGCATGCCTACCAAAGCCGCCTGACGCGCTATGAGCGCGCCGCTATCCTGAATAACACCGCAGCCTTGGCGCGCGCGCATGTGCAGGACATTGCGCGCCTGATCAGCGCAGAGTCAGGCCTGTGCATCAAAGACGCCGTGTACGAAGCGGGCCGCGTAAGCGATGTGCTCTTGTTCGGCGCGCAAGAGGTGCTCAAGGACGATGGCCAAATTTTTAGTTGCGACCTGACGCACCACGGCAAGCAGCGCCGCGTCTATACGCAACGCTCGCCGCTGCTGGGTGTGATTAGCGCCATCACCCCTTTTAACCATCCGATGAACCAGGTGGCGCACAAAATCATTCCCAGCATTGCCACCAACAACCGCATGGTGCTTAAGCCTTCAGAGAAAGTGCCGTTCTCTGCCATCTATCTGGCGCAATTGCTCTACCAGGGCGGACTGCCGCCGCAGATGCTGCAAATCATCACAGGCGACCCGGCAGAGATTGCCGACGAAATGCTCACGCATGCGCAGGTGGATTTGATTACCTTTACTGGCGGTGTGCCGATTGGCAAATACATCGCCGCCAAAGCCGGCTACCGTCGCGTGGTGCTGGAGCTCGGTGGCAACGATCCGCTGATCGTGATGGACGATGCCGACCTCGAAGAAGCGGCCACCCTGGCGGTCAACGGCTCCTACAAAAACTCGGGCCAGCGCTGCACTGCCGTTAAACGCATGCTAGTGCATGACAAAGTGGCGCAGGACTTTACCGATTTGGTGTTGGAAAAAACCCGTGCATGGAGCTATGGCGACCCCGCCGATGCAAACAACCTGATGGGCACGGTGATCGACGAGCAGGCAGCCATGTTGTTTGAAGCGCGGGTCAAGGAAGCGGTTTCCCAAGGCGCTCGCCTTTTGCACGGCAACCAGCGGCGCGGTGCTTTGTACGCCCCCACCGTCCTTGACCAAGTCCGTCCGGACATGACTTTGGTGCGTGAAGAAACCTTCGGCCCGGTATCGCCCATCATCCGCTTTGCCACTATCGACGAGGCGATTGCGATTGCCAACGGTACGGCTTATGGGCTGTCCAGCGGCGTGTGTACCAACCGCATGGACGATATCGTGCGCTTTGTGAATGAACTGCAAATGGGCACGGTCAACGTGCGTGAGGTGCCTGGTTACAGATTGGAGCTCACCCCCTTTGGTGGTATCAAGGACTCGGGCCTGGGCTATAAAGAAGGCGTGCAAGAGGCGATGAAAAGCTTTACCAACGTCAAAACGTATTCGCTGCCCTGGGTATAGAAACGCATGGCATCACTTACGCCCCGCCTGTTTGCCATCCGCGATCTGTTTGCCGCACGCGGTGCAGAGCAATACACGGGCGAGCCGGTCAGCCACCTGGAACATGCGTTGCAATGTGCCCAGCAAGCCGAGCAGGAAGGCGCCGACGAGAGCTTAATTTGCGCGGCGCTTTTACATGACTTGGGCCATTTGCTGCACGACCTGGGCGAGACGCCCAGCGCCCAAGGCGTAGACGATGTACACCAGTACCGCGTCGTGCCTTTTTTGCGTGGATTGTTCCCCGATACGGTGATCGATGCCATCCAGCGCCACGTCAGCGCCAAGCGCTATTTGTGCGCTACACGGCCTGATTACTATGCTGCTTTGTCCGAGGACTCTAAACGCAGCCTAGCGCTCCAAGGTGGCGTGTTCAGCGCGGAGCAGGCGCAGGCCTTTTTGCAAGAGCCTGGTGCCAGTGATGCGGTGCGCTTACGCGTCTGGGACGATCGCGCCAAGCAATCGGGCATGGCCACGCCAGATCTGGACCACTACTTGCAATATGCCAGCCGCTGCGCACTCTTGCACTGAGGTGGCGTGTCAGGCCTGAGCCCGCATGTGCTGCTGGCCGTCCTGGTCGGCGCGCTGTTGCACGCCGGCTGGAATGCACTGGTCAAATCCAGCACCGACAAAACCCTGGATACCGCGCTTATCCATGTGCTTTGCTCTTTCTATGCGATACCGTTATGTCTGTATCTGGGACCCCCTGATCCGCAGGTCTGGCCCTACATCGCCACATCGTTAGTGGTGCATGTGGCCTACTACTTTGCACTGGCTGGCGCCTACCGCCACGGCGACCTGGGGCTGGCTTACCCACTGATGCGCGGTACTGCACCGGTGCTGGTGGCGCTCAGTTCATTGGTTCTGCTTGATGAAGCCCTTACGCCCCTGGCTTGGTTGGGTGTGTTGTGTGTCAGTAGCGGACTGCTTTTGTTAGGTGCAGGCGGTGCCATGCTGGCGCAAAAAAAGGCCGTGGTGTTTGCCTTGTCTAACGCAGTGCTGATTGCAATTTACACCGTAGTCGATGCCAAAGGCGCACGCTTGTCCGGCCATGTATTGCAATACGCTGCACTTTTGTTTGCCCTGGACGGCTGGCCTTTTGCCTTGCTTGTTTTGTGGCAACGCAAGGGTGCGGTCATGCCCTATGTGCGCGGACGCTGGCGCTTGGCTGCCGGTGGCGCTGCAGCATCGCTGGCCTCTTATTCGATAGCCTTGTGGGCGATGACGGTCGCCCCTGTCGCGCTGATTGCCGCCCTGCGCGAAACCTCGGTGCTATTTGCAGCCATCTTGGGTGCTTGGTTGCTTAAAGAGCCCTGGACGCGGCCCCGCGTGCTGGGCACCGTCTCCATCGTACTGGGTGTGATGGCGCTGCGCTTAGCCTGAGCGCCCAGGCCCAAGCGCTCTAGACTTTGCGCACCACCACCAGACCTTTGAGGTATTCGCCTTCAGGAAAACTCAGTGTCATCGGGTGGTCGGGCGCTGCGCCCAGGCGTTCGCTGATAAAACCGTCCACCCCGGCGTCCGCGCCCGCCGAGGCGACGATCTTGTGAAACAAATCCGCGCTGATGCCACCCGAGCAGGAAAAGGTAAACAACACGCCTTGCGGCTCCAAAATTTGCAAGGCCAGGCGGTTGATGTCTTTGTAAGCACGCGCTGCGCGCTCGGCATGCGCAATCGTGGGGGCCAGCTTGGGTGGGTCCAGCACGATGGCGTCATAGCGGCGTCCCTCTTTGGCAAAGCGGCGCAAGCTGGCGTTGACATCGGCATCAACAAATTCGGCGCGCTCGGCCGCAAAGCCATTGCGCGCCACATTGCTGGCTGCCAGCGTCAGCGCAGGCGCCGAAGAATCTATGGACGTTACATGCGCTGCGCCCCCGGCCAGCGCTGCCACGCTAAAGCCGCCGGTATAGCAATAGCAATTAAGCACCCGCTGCGATTGCAGGCGCTGCACATACTGGGCAAAACGTTGGCGGCTGTCGCGCTGGTCCAGGTAGTAGCCGGTCTTATGCCCTTGTGCAATGTCTAGCCCAAGTTGCCAGCCATGCTCGCGCAGCGCCAGCCTTGTATCGCCCTGGCCGCGTAGCCATCCGACGCGGGTGTCCAGACCTTCGAGGCCGCGGCTGCTGGCGTCCGAGCGCTCGTAGATTTTGGCCAATCCGGTATGCGCCAGTAAGGCGTCGGCAATCGCGTCTTTCCAGCGCTCGCAACCCGCGCTGCCGAACTGCGCCACCAGCGTATCGCCATAGCGGTCCACGATCAGGCCGGGCAAGCCTTCGGATTCTCCATGCACCAGGCGCAGGCTGTCGCTGTCAATCGCAAGCCGCGCGCGCGCGTCAATGGCGGTGCGTAGGCGCGCAGCAAAAAATGTGGCGTCGATGCGATCGCCTTCCTCAAAACTCCAAATGCGGGCGCGGATGCGCGACTGCGGGCTAAAGGCCCCCCAGCCCAGAAACTGGCCCGCGTGTCCCTCCACCCGCACCGTCTCGCCGCTGTCGCCGCCGCCCTTGGCAATCGCCGATTCAAATATCCAAGGGTGTTTGCGCAGCAAGGAGCGCTCTTTGCCTTCGCGTAGTCGCAGTGTTTTCATAGCGGGCATTGTCGTTGGCGCAGCCCGGCACACGCTGGGCGTGGTGTTGTCGCTGCTTTAGCGCGCTGTATCGGTTTGGTTTTACGGTAAAGTTGTCAAATAAATAATGACTTTTTCAGTATGGCGAAAAGCGCACACAAACAAAGTTCTAGGAGTGACAGAGACGCAGGGGCCATGGGCATGCCAGCGCGTTTTTGCGGTCTTGAGGGATTGATCCACATTGGGGCTTTACATGGTGCACGCAAGGTGCGCACTTGAAAACCTTCGGACGCTTTCGATGGCTAAGTGTGGCGCTGGTGCTCTTGCTGCACTTAGGTTTCCTCTTGGTGTTGCAAGGCGTGCATATACCTGCACCTAGGCCGCAAGCAAGCTTGCATCGTTTAGCGCCAACCGTGCTGGTGCTGCTACCGCCCTTGCAGGCCCAGATCAAATCTTCTCCGATCACCGAAATGAAGCGTCCAGTTAAACCGGTGGGTGCACCCTCCGTATCGCAATCTACTGCTGCATCGCCCTTTAAGGAACCCGCACATGTGGCAACAAGCCCTGCTGCGCAAAGCAGCCCCACCTTATCTGGCCCGCCCCTGCCAAGCGCTGCTTTCCAAGCGGCAATAACTGATGCGCCCAATGTGCCTTCCACACCTACTGCTTCCAAACCGCTGAACCTACTGTTGTCGCGCGAAGCGATGCGGGCGATGCCTGCCGCATCTGCGCCTTTGCTGCCAAGGTCTCAACTTTCCCCGACCATAGAGCAGCGCATTGCCAAAACATTGGCTTCCAAGGGCGGCGGCCCATGGGTGGAAGAACGCTTGGACGCAGAGCATGTGCGCTTTCGCAGCGGCGATCTTTGCATCACTTATACCCGTCAAGTGACCGCGGCACTTTTCCCGTTTGACGGCTATGGGCAGCGCCTACCCTGGACCTCATCGGGTGAGCAAGCTTGCCTGAATTAAGCAATCTACCCAAAAGCAGGTCTCGGCCTTGCGCCGGACTAGCACTTGGGTTCTCCGTGGCTTGTGTTGTGGCACACGCTTTGGGCGACACATTGAACCTTTCCAGACGCTACACGCTTTCGGCCTACGACGCCGCCTTTTTGGAACTGGCCTTGCGCAAAGGTCTTTCCCTGGCGACACTCGACGCGGACCTTTCGCAGGCTGCGGCAAGGGCAGGACTTCACGTCTACGCTATGCATTGAGGTGCCCGGCGACGGCCTGCCGCGACGCGAGCTCAGACATCCGCGGGCAGTAAATCTTCCATCGCCTGAAACTGGCTCAGATACACCTTGCCCGGCAGCGACTGCAAAAAATGCGTGCCGCGCAGGCGGTCCATGACCGGGCCTTTGACTTCGCTCAGGTGCAATCCGATGCCAGCTTCCTGCAGGCGTGCGGCAATGGCTTCCAGGCTTTCGAGCGCGCTGGCGTCGA
The DNA here is from genome assembly GCA_040400635.1 of Rhodoferax sp. GTDB lineage: Bacteria > Pseudomonadota > Gammaproteobacteria > Burkholderiales > Burkholderiaceae_C > Allorhodoferax. Next base: position 3,168 of record JBBAPY010000044.1, on the reverse strand, counting down.
TGTGGTTGATGGCGCTGCATTGCAAGACCAGGTGCGCCAGTGCCGGATGCTGCGCCACTTCGCGGTTGATACGGTCTTCCAGTGCGCGGCAGTTGGCGAAATACAGGTTTTCATCCACGCGCAAACCCATCACCCGCGCGTGCGTAATCACCGCGTGGCGGCGCACATTGCGAAAGTGCTCGGTGCCTTGCACCTGGCCCACCTCGGCAATATGCGGTCGGCTGGTACGTAGCAAGTACAAGGCCAAAGACACGGCTACGCCGGCCACCAAACCCGTTTCAATACCCAGGCCCAGCGTCACCAGTAAGGTGGCCAGCGCGGCGGCAAAGTCGGCTTTGGAATACACCCAGGTGCGCCGGAATATGCCCACATCTACCAGCGATAACACGGCCACCACAATCGTCGCGGCCAAGGTGGCTTGCGGCAGGTAATACAACGCCGGTGTCAAAAACAAAGTCGCCAGCGTGATCCCCAGCGCAGTGAAAACGCCGGCTGCCGGTGTTTGTGCGCCTGCGTCGAAATTGACCACCGAGCGGGCAAAACCGCCGGTCACCGGAAACCCGCCGCTCAGGCTGGCGGCGATATTGCTGGCGCCCAGCGCCAGCAACTCTTGGTCGGGCTCAATGCGTTGGCGGCGCTTGGCGGCTAGGGTTTGGCCCACCGACACCGATTCCACAAAGCCCACCACGCTGATCAGCAAGGCCGGCATGGCCAAGGACTTCCACAGGCTTGCTTCCCACAGAGGCAGCGTTAAGGGCGGCAGGCCGCCGGGTACATCTCCCACTATCTTGAGTCCCTGGTTTTGCCATTGGAAAACCCAGCACAGCGCGGTGCTCAGTGCAATAGCCACCACGGGCCCTGCTTTGGCCAGCATGTCCGCGCTGCGCGCCGTGAAGCCCATGCGCAACAACAGTGGCTTCAAGCCTTGACGCACCCAGAGCAAAAACACCAGCACCGTGCCGCCCACGGCCAGGCTCAGGCCATGCAGGGCCGGCCATTGGCGCAGCACATCGAGCACCAAGGCGGCAAAGTTTTCACCATGGGTATTCACACCCAACAAGGTTTTGAACTGGCTGGCGGCAATCAATAAGCCGGACGCAGAAATAAAACCGGCGATGACCGGATGGCTCAGAAAATTTGCCAAAAAACCCAGACTCAGCACGCCCATCAGCAGCAGCATGGCGCCCGACATAAACGCCAGCGTGATCGCCACCGCCCAGTACTGTTCGGAGCCCGGCGCGGCGTGCGTGCCTATGGCCGCTGCCGTCATTAGCGAGACCACGGCCACCGGCCCTACCGCCAATACGCGACTGCTGCCCAACAGGGCATACAAAAGCAGCGGCGCTACGCTGGCATACAAGCCCGCTTGCGGTGGCAAGCCGGCCAGCAAGGCATAGGCCAGGCTTTGGGGGATGAGCATGACCGTGACGATGGAGGCCGCCAGCAAGTCGCGCGACAAACTGCTGCGGTCGTAGCTGCGCGCCCATTGCAGGACGGGGAGGGAGGGCAAAAAAGTTTGCCAGCGTTTGGCCATTTAGCCCAGCATTGCCGCCTGCGCACGCCGCTCGGCGACTTCGAAGACGCCCATGCCGATGAGCATAAAGACCACAAACAAAGCGGCTTTGCTTTGTCCCGCGGCCATGGACACCAAAGCCGGGCCAGGGCAAAAACCCGCCAGTCCCCAACCGGCACCAAATAAGAGCGAGCCAAGGACCAAGCGCTTGGTAATTCGCTCTTGCGTTGGCACGCGAAAGGCGGCCCCAAAAAAGCTCAGACTGCGTTTTTTAACCAGCGCAAAAGCAAATATTCCCACGGCAATGGCGCCGCCCATGACCAGCGCCAGGGAAGGGTCCCACAGCCCGGCCAAGTCTAAAAAGGCCAGCACTTTGCCCGGATCGGTCATGCCCGAAAGCATCAGACCCAGGCCAAAGAGCAGGCCGACGAAAAATTCAGTAATACGGTGTTGCATGGTCGTGTCTTTCAAAATGCGTGGCGCAGCAGGTATACCGTGGCAAAGCCCGCGGTCATAAAGCACAGGGTCGCGACCAGGGAGCGGGGCGACAGGCGCGAGAGCCCGCACACGCCATGGCCACTGGTGCAGCCCGAGCCGTAGCGCGTACCCAGGCCAACCAGCACACCGGCCAAGGCGATCAGCGGCTCGCTGGCATCGATGCGCACGACGGGCAGGAGTTCGGGCGGCATCAAGGCGGCAAACACCAGAGGCGCAGCACCCATGCCTAGCAAGAAGGCCAAGCGCCAGCCGATATCGCCCGTGCGCGGTGCTAGCAGGCCGCCCAAAATGCCGCTGATGCCCAGAATCCGCCCGCTCAGTAGCACCATCATGGCTGAAGCAATGCCCAGCAAGACACCTCCAGCTAGCGATGTCCAAGGCGTGAAGTGCGCCCAGTCGATGTTCATAAGGCCCCCTTGTCCGTCGCACAAAACTGCGCGTACAGCACTTGGATGAGCGCCAAGGCCTGCGGGCTGCTGAGCTGGTAGTAAATGTTTTTGCCTTCCCGCCGGGTGCTGACCAATGCTTCGTCGCGCAACACCGTGAGTTGCTGCGACAAGGTCGGCTGCACAATGCCCAGCGCCCCCTCCAATTCGCCTACCCGCATTTCGCCCTGGGAGAGCTGGCACAAAATCATCAAACGGTCCGCGTTGGACAGGACTTTGAGCAGGCGACAGGCCTGCCCGGCAGCCTGCTGCATGTCCTGCAATTCCAAAGAAACTTCATTCATAGGCGTGCTCCACAATTAATTTTTCCATAGTATATTTATTTTTAATATATAGGTAAATATACTATCTAGACACTAAATGAGGAGCTAGCCACCATGACGACTGATTCGCTTAAGCCCCAGGTGCATGGAATTTTTGACAAAGCGACCTGGACGGTGACCTACGTCGTCCACCAAGGCCCGGGCACGGCCTGCGCCATCATCGATTCGGTGCTGGACTACGATCCCAAGTCTGGCCGCACTGGGCATACCTCGGCGGACAAAGCGATTGCCTATGTGCGTGAAAACCAATTGCAGACCACCTGGATCCTCGAAACCCATGCGCATGCAGACCACCTCAGTGCCGCGCCCTACCTGAAAGCCCAACTGGGTGGCAAGACGGCAATAGGTGAACAAATCACCGCCGTGCAAAAAGTTTTCAAAGGCATCT